>CAZYOZ010000004.1:13729-59385 GCA_964649235.1 uncultured Candidatus Bathyarchaeia archaeon | reverse complement strand
GAGAGCGCTTGATCTATCGCGAAAGCTCGGTTTCGAGGATAGCAAGACGACACAGACCATGATTTCCGGCAAGATTGGGGACACAGCAGCAGCTGCTCCTGTGCTCGCGCTTTCAAAGGTTCTTGAGTCAGTTTCGCCGAAGAAGAGCTTGATTTTCTGCGCCTACGGTCCTGGCGCAGGCACCGATGCACTCAGTTTGGTTATTGAGAGAGAAATGAAACCGGTCTCGGGCCGTGGATTCTCGGAACAGCTGACCAACAAAGAGTACGCGGATTTTGCAACATACATGAAACTTCGAAGACTCATCGCGAGGGATTGATGGAGGAAGACGTGCCATGGCGTATGTTTCGATTCCGGCATATTCGAGGTCGATACCTCAGAGGTATGCACTCGTGGGGGCCAAGTGCAGGGCATGTGGAGCTGTCAATCTTCCTCGAGGAGGAAACTGTCTGAAATGTGGCGGAGTCCTTGAATATGATTCTGTGAAGCTGAGCGGCAGAGGTACGATCTATTCTTTTACCACAGTCGCGCGAGGAGGTTCTCCCCCCGAGTTCTCAGTCCAACAGACCCTTGTTGGGTCGTATTCCGTTGCAGTTGTTGAGCTTGACGAAGGACCGAGAATAGTAGCACAGATGGCCGATTGCAAGCCTGAAGAGCTCAGAATCGGCCTACCAGTGGAAGCGACATTCAGGAGAATCTACGAAGACGACGGCATGATCCGATACGGAATCAAGTTCAGGCCTGCTCGCAAGAGCTGAGCAGCCACACAGTCTTCTACGATCTCAATTTTCTCAGGACTTCTCTTGCAGCCTCAACCGTATGCTCTATGTCCTCGGTTGTGTGGGCGCCAGAGATGTGGCACCGCTTGTTGGCTCCCGGGATTATGAAAAAACCTCGTTCCATCATTCCCTGCTGGAATTTCTTGAATTGATGCCTGTCTGAGGACAGCGTGTCTCTGTAATCCACAATTTCCCTATCAGTAAAGAGCAGTTGGAATACTGATCCAAAGCCTGTAACCTGGGCGGGAAGCCCCAGTTCAGAGAGACATTCGCTCACCCGATTCCTCAGACTCTGTCCGACACTGAAGAGATGCTTGTGCACATGGCCTTTCTCCAACTCCTCAATCGTCGCCAGCGCCGCAGCCATGCTCACGGGGTTTCCGTTGAAAGTGCCTCCGTAGTCAACTTTGCCTGTTGGCTTGAACCTTGTCATTATGTCAGCTCTTCCGCAAACCGCGCCTATTGGAAAACCGTTTGCCATCGCTTTAGCGAACGTGGTGAGGTCGGGTTTGATGTCGAACAGCTTTTGCGCACCGCCTAGGCCGTGCCGAAAGCCCGTGACAACTTCATCGAAGATCAACAGGATATCGTGTTGTTCAGTGAGCTCCCTAACTAATTTCAGAAATCCTTCTCTGGGTGGAATGCAAGTGGCATTTCCATGCAGAACTGGCTCAGTTATCAGAGCCGCGACGTCATTATGGTGTTCCTTTACGATCTTTTCCAGAATCTCAGGATGATTGAACGGAACCACAATTGTGTCCTTAGCCGCTTCGGATATGCCCTCAGTGTCAAAGACGGGTGTTGGAGACTCTCTCGGCCCAACAGCAGCCAAGGATGGCCCGGAACTGACTGAAACGAAATCGTGCCAACCATGATAGGCCCCCTCAAACTTCACGATCTTCCTTCTGCCCGTATATGCTCGGGCCACACGAACGGCGTGATAGGTGGCTTCCGTCCCGCTACTGCAGAATCTGGTCATCTCAGCTGATGGGACATGATCAGCAATTTTCCTGGCGACCCTGACCTCAAGCTCGTTCGACAAACCATAGATTACGCCCTTGTCCAGCTGGTCTTTGACGGCTGCGGTCACGTTTGGGTGAGAGTGCCCCAAAAGAACGGGACCGAAGCCCAAGTGATAATCGAGGTACTCGTTGCCATCCACATCGTAGATCCTTGCTCCGCTAGCTCGGGAAATGAAAATGGGGTAGGGGTCGAAGAACCTTATCGCGCTGTGGACGCCTCCAGGCGTCAGCTTTTCTGCTTCTTCGAAGAGTTTCTCAGACTTCTGAAGCCTGTTCACGGACACTAACCTCTGATAGTTTGCTCACGATCTCGAACAGTCTGTGCAGTGGTATAGCGCTGCCGATGTTTGTGGATTTCTACTTCGATGCGGTTGGGCAACTAGTTGAGTTGCTTTGAGACTTCTTTTACTGCGCCTTCGAAGATTTCGAGGCCAGCGTCTATGATTTCTCGGGTAATTACGAGGGGCGGAGCAAAGCGCATCGCGGACTTTCCTGACGTTATAATCGCCAACCCTCGTTTGAAGCAAATGTTCATCATGTCTTGAACTTCCTGAGCCGCAGGTTCCTTCGTTTCTGGATCCTTCACGATCTCTGCACCAACCATGAGCCCCTTCCCCCGGACCTCTCCTATGATTGGGTACTTTTGCTGCAACTCCTTGAGGCGCTTGACTAGGTAGGTTCCTTGGTTGTGCGCATTTTCCAACAGTCTTTCTTGCTTTATGATTTGAATTACCTGCAGTGCAGCGGCGCATGCAACCGGGTTGCCCCCGAATGTGTTTGCGTGCGAGCCACCCTCCCAGTCCATGAGTTCCTCTTTAGATACAACTGCGCCAAGGGGGATCCCCGACGCTAGGGCTTTAGCGATCGTAATCATGTCGGGCGTGACACCGAAGTGTTCGATCGCAAACCATTTCCCTGTTCTTCCCATTCCTGATTGCACTTCATCATCGACCATCAGGATGTCGTACTTGTCAAGGATTTTCTTCAGGCGTGGGAAATATCCCTCGGGTGGAACCACGTAGCCGCCCTCGCCTTGTATGGCCTCTATGAACATTGCCGCTGTGTCCTCGGCAGGATGATACTTCTTCAGAACCTCTTCGTCGATGAAGTCGACACACCACATGCCACATTCCGGATACTCGAGATGGAAGGGGCATCTGTAACAGTACGGGTAAGGAACATGGGTTACTTGAGGAACCCCGGGCAGGAAACGCCGTCTCTGAACTGGTTTGCTGGCAGTTAGACTCATTGCCCCGAAGGTTCTGCCATGAAATGAACTCGTATAGGCTAGAAAGAGTGGTCTACGTGTGTGCCACCTTGAAGCTTTCATGGCAGCCTCCACAGCCTCAGCGCCGCTGTTCGCCATGAAGACCTTTTTTCGAAAAGCGCCTGGCGTGATCTCTGTCAACCGTTCAGCCAGATCGATTAGCGGCTTGTAGTAGAAATCGGTCCACGAATAATGTATCAGCTTCTCGGCTTGGTCTTTTATCGCTTGGACCACGCGAGGATGCGAATGGCCCACATTCAGCACTGCTATGCCCGAATTGAAGTCGATATACTGATTCCCATCAACATCCTTTACGATGCATCCGGAACCGGATTCGGCAACTAAGGGATACCATCTGACGGCGGATTGGGTGATGTAGGTTTCATCTTTGTTGAGGAGTTCCTTTGCCTTTGGGCCCGGCGGAGTTACCACTATCTTTGGATACTCAACTTTAGCTTCCAACCTTCATACCTCAAAACGGTCAGCGCATCTCGGGTGAATTGTAAAAGGGTTCCGTTCACGTCTCGCGTCTGGAAAGCTGCGCACGCGGTCAGCAAATACGCGTTGTTACACCAAACGATTCCCCGTTCGCTCCCAAACGATTTATGTCCAAAACAGACCAAGTTGGATAGGTCCTCACACCAGTCGCGTTTGAACATTGCAGAAAGCTGCATTAGATCTCGGTCTGACAAGCAATGCCCCCATACGTCAAGCACTAAGCATAGCTTCCGCAGCCAAGCGTACTGGTGTGCATGGGATCTGGATAGGCGAAGACATAGGTCGAGGCCCTGATGTTTTCGTGCTAACAAGCGCGATGATGCTCAGGATTCCCGACAAGAAAGTCGGAATTGGCGTGACGAGCCCCGCAGTCCACAACATCACAACCATTGCGAGAGCGGCGGTAACGCTCAGCGGAATCACGCCTCGCAGGTTCAGGCTTGGCCTGGGAGTCGGGGGCTTACAGGACCTGTCGAAACTGGGTGTGAAATCTGAAAGACCCGTTGGAATGCTTAGAGACGCTGCGCGCTGTTTGCGCAGGATATGGGCAGGGGAGACTCTTACTGTCGAAGGAGAAAGCTTTGAGCTGCAGCGGTACTTGGCGAGATATCAACCTCGGTACAGGATTCCTATCTATTTGGGCGTGCGAGGCCCGAAGTTGCTTAGGCTTGCGGGCCGCATTGCTGATGGGGTACTTCTGAGCGGTCCTGTGTCCTACTTGAAAAAAGCGATCAGCATGGTGAGAAGCGAAGCAGCTGAAAGAGGAACACGGTCAGATTTCAGAGTCGTTGTCTGGACGCCGACATTAGTCATGCGAAGAAAAAGTGATAGGGGGCGCGCAAAGGTTGTGGCCGCAACCGTGATTGCGGATACACCGCTTCCTGTTCTCCAAATGGCTGGGGTTTCGGATGATGCTGTTCATATCATAAAACGTCTGGCACGCGAAAGCGACTACAAGACAGCCTCTGACCATGTCACCGATGTCCTGCTAGACAGCTTCACGATATCTGGCAACCCCGAACAGATAACTGAAGTCTTCCAATCGCTCGAAGAACTAGGCGCGGACGAAATCGTCTTCGGACCGCCTTACGGACATCCTGTGCTCCGTTCGGTCAATGAGGTGGTTGAGGCATGGGAAAGCGCCTAACATTTGGCTTGGGTGTCAATGCGAATGAGGCACTGAAAGAGATAGTTGAGAAAAGCGCCGCTGCTGAGGCCCTTGGCTTAGACTATGTATGGGTAGCGGACTCGCCAGTTCAGCTGTACGGTCCGGCTGTTGCGTCGGCAGTCGCCTCTGCAACGTCGAAGGTCCGCATAGGACTTGGATTGATGAGCGCTCTTCTGTACACGCCGGAGCAGATCGCCCGTGTTATGAAATCGTTGTGGGACGCCTACGGCAACCGCTTTGAATTGTGCATAGGCGCAGGGGATAAGCGGCAGTTGAGGAGAGTAGGCGTCCACATGTCGCCGGTTGAGAACTTAGCCCCGAAGATTCTCGGGGCCAAAGAGAGGATTCAGTCAATTCTCCACGACACAGGTGTTGTAACTAGAATTTGGCTCGGAGCCCAAGGGCCAGCAATGCTCCGGCTCGCAAGAGAATTTGACGGCGTACTGCTCAACTACTCCAGACCCAACATGATACGTTGGGCCATCAAGTTCGCGGGACTCCGCAAGACTCGCGGGCCCGAAATGGGAGTATATGCGCCTGCCTACGTGCACTTCAAACCTGAATCGGAGATCCTTGAGCTGGCAAAGGCTTCGTCGGCTGTCGTGGCCCTCGGCACCAGCGCACGGGTTCTTCGACAATTCGAGATGTATGACAAGTACTACGAAATTAGAAAGGCAGCAGACATGAGCCCGACGGTCGAGGCCATTCTTGGGGAGCTTCCTAACGAGGTTGTCGAAGACTTCTCTGTAACGATGACAGCGACGGAGCTTCCTTCGTACTTGGCTCAGCTGGAAAATCTTGGAGTAACCCATGTCGTGTTCGGCTATCCCCAGAACTATTCGACGAAGACGGTGAAAGATTTGGCCATCGCTCTGCGCCTCGCTTCACGAAAAATGCAACCTGAACGAGCATGGAAGTCCAGAGGAAGGCATAAGACATGAACTCTGAGCAAGATGTGGGAGGATAGCCATTTGGGAACAAGGCACCCCCATTTCTTCAGTACTCGATATCTTTCTGCAATCGGAGTCTTCGCGGCGCTTCAGGCAGTCGTATCAGTGGTTCCCTTCTCCGTAACGCTCGGCGTCAGCGGAAACATAACCCTAGGGGTCATCGCAGCTCCGCTGATCGGACTTCTCCTCGGTCCGATCGCCGGAGGAATTGCCGTCGCAATCGGCTCGCTCATTGGCCTGTTCCTTAATCCTGGCGGGGCGATTTTCGGGTTCCTTACCGTATTGCCTCCATCGCTCGGCGCTATAGCAACTGGCTGCGTTCGAATAAAGCGAGGATATTTAGCCGGAGCAATAATCTTGCTTTCCGTCGCCGCGTTCTACGCGAACCCGTTTGGGCGCGATTCCGTTCTTTACCCGTGGATGCACATACTGGCTATGATTCTTGCGTTTTCGCCGATCTCGAAACTCGCCGCCTCATATTTCATTTCGACTGATTTGAGAAAGATCATGATTGCCGTGGCTGTGGCCGCCTTTATCGGGACTCTTACAGATCATGCTTTCGGTAGCGGGATGGGTATTTGGTATTTCTATCCAGCTCTAGGTCCCGCGATCTGGAACTTAATCATGTACGTATACCCTGTGGAGAGGCTGGTGACCGTCTTGATCGTAACTGTCATTGGCGCGCCGGTCTATCAACGCCTAAAGGTAACTGGCATCATTGACGCACTCAGATAGACCGAATCGAACTGTTCCTGCCCGCGGACCTTACTCTCGCCATCTGAGCCTGGTCCCTTATCATGCACCTATTGGCGTATGCATAGGGCAAGGGCATGAGGAGAATGACACAACGAACATCTGACGCGGCAAAGGAAATCTCTCGCCGTCTTCAACTAGCCATGCTCCTTGAGGTGAGCGCCTACCCTAAGCCGGGAAACGTCCATCGGACTCGTGACTATTCAGACACTAGGTTCGAACATTTCGTTGCATCTGCCGTCGCCTCCGGATCCTACTTCGAGTGCGCCGCGAGAAACGGTGCCCTCATCTCTAAGAGGAAAAGATCTCTTGAGAAAGCGGGAATTGGATGCACGATCCGCGATGCAATTATCAGCATAATGCGTTCGCAGCGTGGTGGGAACACAAGCCTTGGAACCATAACACTGCTCGTACCCCTAGCGGTAGCAGCGGGCATGACATTCACAGGACGCGGCCTCTCCCTCTCTGGCCTAAGGCGTAACCTAGCGATAATACTCAGGGCAACATCTGTGACTGATGCCGTAGCCTTCTACGACGCAGTGGCGCGAGCAAAGCCTGGTGGATTAGGCAGCGTACCGACCCTTGATGTCAGGGACCCAGCGTCAAGAAGAAAGATCCTTAACAGCAGACTTAGCCTCCTTGATGTCTTTCGGTTAGCCGCTGATAGAGACTCAATTTGTTCAGAATGGACAACCGACTACGAAATCACTTTCGGGCTCGGCTACCCCTACCTCAGAAGAGAACTGTCTAGAACAGCTGACATCAATGTGGCTACGGTGAACACCTACCTCAAAATTCTCTCAGAAATACCCGACACATTGATCGCACGTAAGGCAGGTCTTCAGACGACAACATGGGTTTCCAGGCGCGCCAGGAAAGCACTCGCCCTCGGCGGCGCCAACACAAACGTTGGAAGGAAGGAAATCGAGAAACTGGACGAGGATCTCAGAAGGAATGGACATTTGTTGAACCCAGGCGCAACTGCAGACATCTCAGCGGCCGTCGTGGCGCTAGCCACTCTCTCCGGATATAGACCGTAAGAACTCCCATTCATCTGATTTTTCTGACGATCACAATCGGATAGTGTCGAACCTCGTCGAGCATATCCCACGTCACCTCCGTGAGACCCACGCGAAACTTCCTCGCCATGTCCCACACCGTTCTTCCTGCACCATATCCTCTCGCCCTGTCAGCCACATCAGCTACCGTGAGAGCTTCCTCCGCCGAGAATGCTCCATCACAAACAGCCAGCGGCGTCGCTCGGGCAGTCCATCCAAGAACCCTTCCGACGATAAACGCAGCAAGTCCAAGCGTTTTGATTCCTCCGAAGGCCCGAGGTCTAGCCGTGATGTGAATCCCTTTTCTACTACATGTCTTGTCCGTGTCGGTGATCATCACAGAAACATCTCTGCCACAAGCCTCCTTGATCGCTCTAAGTACCTTGCGACCCACTTCTTGGGAATCAGACAATGGTACCGCGGCTAGGGCGTAAGGCAGATTCGTAACGTCTATTCCTCCCTCGGAGTAATGGAGCAGCGACTGGCTGAAGCCCGCGTATCGTAGGGCAATCTCCTTGTGGGCCTCACCTTCGGGGATGGGGTATTGCCTCAACCGCCAAAGAGTTTTCCTGTTTAGATGACAGAGCGGCCCGAGAAAGTATCCCCACAACAACCTCGTCCACACCCTGACCAGAAACTTTGCCATGAAACTCGGAGCCACCTTGGACTCATCTACGACTCGACCCATGGCAACTGAGATGGCCTTCTCTGAGACCACAATAATATCTCCATCATCGCACGAATCCGCGACCGCGCCGATGATTATTCCTAGAAAATTATCTCCAGGTCTCCAGTACCTGGTTCTGATAGGCTTGGCGATGAGAGGCAAATCGAACCTGAAACTCGACTGGTTATCTGTGCTGAACTGACGTCCACTAGATTTTATTTTCGGCTGCACGGGGGTATGACGCTTGTAAGAAGATGTTTTGATTTTGAGAATTGGCCTTCTAACAAGGAACCAAGACGCCTGGTGCTCCTCCAGACTAATGCGAGCGTTTCACGGAAAGGGAGCGGAACCCGTCGCGATGAGTTTCTCCGAACTTGTAGGCAGAGTAAACATGGAGCCCGAAGTGTCGTTCGAGAAGCTCGACTTGATCAAAGACCTAGGGGCTTTGCTTGTTCGGCCTATCGGACGAGGATCACTTGATGAGGTGATATTTCAAATGGACGTGCTTCACAAGCTCTGGAGAATTGGCCTGCCCGTTATCAATCAGCCATCCGCAATAGAGAAGGCCGTTGACAAGTATTACGCCCTAACACTTCTTGGTGAGAATGGAATTCCGGTGCCGAGGACGGTTGTCACCGAGAGCATTTCCGAGGCCCTCAAGGCCTTCAAGGCTTTCGGTGAGGATGCAATCGTCAAGCCCGTGTTTGGCTCCAGAGGAATAGGTGCTGCTAGAATCTCGAACATGGATGTGGCCGAGAGAGCGTTCAGAACCCTCCGTTTCTACAGGCACGTGATCTATGTCCAGGAGTTTGTTCCCCACGGAAAGAGGGACATCAGAACGTTCATCATAGGGGGAAACGTTGTGGCCGCTATGTACAGGGTCTCGGAATCTTGGAAGACGAACGTTAGCCGAGGCGCAAGCGCAGTCAGAGCAGACCCCGCCCCGGAGACCGAGAAGCTCGCCCTCAATGCTGCACGAACAATTGGATGTGAGATAGCGGGCGTTGACATTATGGAGAGCGAGACAGGGCTCCTTGTGAATGAGGTGAACTCACAGCCGGGATGGCGAGGACTCCAGAGTACCACAAGCGTTAGCATTGCGGATCAGATAGCAGAGTATGTGCTCTCGAAGACTCGCAATTAGCCGCATAGGGCTCTCTCATCGACGCTTGAGGCGGTGAAGTAGCGAACTTGAAAACCGTCAGGGCCCGAGAGGGAGACTTCATCGAAACGTCCGACGGATTAATCTTCGATGTGAAGGGTGTACTCCATCCTCCTGCGCGGGTGATAGCATACGTCAGGTATCTACCCGACAGGCGAGGAACCAGAGAAAGAGCAGGCGTGAGATACCGAAAAGTCTACGACCTGACTGCGCGTGCGAAATTGCTCAAGGAAAAATGGCCTCACTATCTACATCGAGACCCCGTTTTTCATAGGGTGGTGCAGGCCGTCCCTTTCAACAATGTGAAACGTCACTACATTCCGACCGAGCGGTTCACGGAGTTGCTTGGGGGCAGTGAACTTGACGAGCAGGAGCGAATGGCCGGTGACATGGGGGAGATTTTGGCGAATGAAGCCGGAATCTCCACTATGAAGATCGGCGTTTCCGGGTCGACCCTCGTAGGCCTCCACACACCCGAATCCGACATAGACCTAATCATCTACGGCACGGAAGCCGCCCAAAGGTGTCATTCCAAGTTGGGAGCACTCCTCAGCACTCGCTCGCGTGGATTCAGTCCGCATGACACAAAGGACTTGCGCGAGCTTTACAGGCAGAGGAGATTGGAAGCCGCAATGTCCTTCGAGGCATTTGCCAGACATGAGCGGGGAAAGTTTCTGCAAGGAAAATTCAGAGGCAAATTCTACTTCGTACGGTGTGTGAAGGAGTGGGACGAGTTGCAGGAAGCTTATGGTGACAGGGAGTACTATTCGGTTGGCAGAATGAGTCTGCGTGCGACGATCGTTGATGATTCTGAGTCCATTCTGACTCCTTGCACCTATGGGGTTACTGATGCTGAACTAAGAGGAAGGAGGTTGCGTCACGTGCCAACTCAAATAGTGTCTTTCAGGGGGAGGTTCTGTGAGCAGGCTCGCAGAGGAGACCGCATTTTTGCTAAGGGAAATCTGGAGAGGATAATCGATGAACGCGGTGAAACGTATAGGTTAGTTATCGGTGAGGACCCGCGTGACTGCCTCATGCTTGTTGAGAGAGATGAGTAGGTTGGGTTTGAGAGCGCGGGGAGAGTTCTGTCGATTTTGCATCTGATTCTTTCGGTCTGACCAGCGCGACCTAGGTTGCTGCGACGGCTTCCTTGAGCTTGATCTGGTATGGGCCGAGTTTTCCTCCGAAGTTTACGGCCGTTATTTTTTTGACGCCCGGGACGGCCGTTGCTGCACGTATTCCCTCCGCCGTAGCGCGCTTGACGATGTCGAAGGTCAGGCCGTTGAATACAAGTTCGTAAACACTCCTGACTCCTTCGGGCACAAGGGACCCGCTGATTCCTTCCCGAAGCGATGGGCAGAAGAGGTGGTTCGTGGTGGCTGGAAGTTTGTATTTCATCGCCCCAACCTTTGAGCCAGACCTGCATATGCCACCCGGAAAAGTGAGTACCACGCCTTCGACCCGATTCATTGCCTGAACAGCGTTTTCGGCGGCCTGCAAGCACGCCATCTGACTATCGGCCATTATCAGAAAGTTGCCTCCTGCCACGCATCTACGTACTCCGAATCGCCTCTCTATGACGAACTCGCCTTCCATTACCGGGATACGCCAGACTTTCCTGCCATTGAGACTGCCCTTTTTCTCGTAGCCGTCGCCAAACATGCGAACGGCCCAGCCCACTTTCAAGCGTCGTTTTGCATCTGGCATCGCGTCGAACGCCGCGGTCGTGGGGCATGTCAGGATACACTGGCCGACCCTAGCGATCAATTGGCGCTTGAGCTCTGTGCGCGTCCTATGGTAGACCTGAATGTGAACCCCTGGCCTTCCGTCAGGAGTCTTCTCAGATGGAACAATGGCCCCCTCGACGCCCGCCTCTGCCGGCGACATGATTATCGACGAGGCGAAGCCTGTCGCTGTTCTAGCGGATGTAACGGCCCACTTCTCATTCTCAGCCGTGATTAGGACCCTGCTAGCGACCATCGGAAAGGCTTCGGCGAAAGTGTCCTCGATTTCGACTCCACTTGACAACGTCAGTTTCGCACTCACTGATAGCGAGTTGCCTTAAGATGATTTTGTAAATTCAAGGGCTGCCGTACTTACTGTAAGTATCGTAGCGTGGCAACTGTTATACGCTCTCTTTGCTGAGTGCCGTCGAAGCTGAGTAATTTGGTCGTAAAGATCGGCTTCGGGAAGTTAGGGAACATAGGTTCGGCTCCGCTCCTCGAATTCCTACTCGACGAACGTGCGGAACGGAAGGATGTAGACGTACGAGTAATTGGCTCGGGCGCGAAAATGGGAACTGAACACGCCGTAGAAATAGCCCAGAAGCTGATCGAGTTCAAACCAGACTTGGCTGTTGTGACGAGCCCGAACGCGGCCCTCCCCGGTCCCACAAAATTGCGTGAATTGTTGACTGGTGCGAAAATCCCGACAATCGTTATCTCAGATGGCCCAACGAAGAAAGCTGCGCCTGAAATCGAGAAACTCGGTGCGGGCTACATGATTGTCGAGGCGGACGCGATGATCGGAGCTAGAAGAGAATTCCTAGACCCCGCAGAGATGTCACTCTTCAACGCCGACCTGATGAAAGTTCTCACGGTCACAGGTGTCTTCAACTATCTCTGGCAAGAGATCGACAAAGCGGTTCAGTCAATCCAGAAACGTGAAACACCAATTCTTCCAAAGGTCGTCATTGACAAAGAGAAGGCCGTTTCATATTCGGGCCTGTCGAACCCCTACGCTAGAACCAAGGTTATGGCAGCCCACGAGATCGCCAGGAGAGTTGCGGATCTTACGGTTGAAGGATGCTTCATGGTGAAAGAGTGGGAGCGCTATACGCAACTTGTTGCAGCTGCCCACGAGATGATGAGGGAAGCGGCAAGGCTAGCTGATGAAGCCAGAGAAATGGAGAAAGCGGAGGACACGATCCTTAGAACGCCTCACTACGACGACGGCACAATACTGACTAAGCGAAAATTGCTGGAGAAACCGAAGAAAGTAGGCGAAGCTTGAGATCTCAACACGCTAAGTGTCTGAGTGACGAAAGCGTCAATCAAGCATCTCTGCCCCTCGCAGAGCTACTAGCACAGGAACTCCAACACTCTCGCGTCAATGTTCCCACTCAACCTTGCACCAATGCTCGACATTGGAACCGTTCCTCTTGACGCTATTATGCTGAGTGATATTGACACCACAACATTATGTGTACCCGCCAGAACGTGATTCATTCTGGACTTCAATGTCAAGCTTGAAAGTGACGCTCCTCTCTGGCAGGAGCCTCAGCCAAGCCAAGGCCAAGGTTTCGGGAAAATTCTCGGAAGAATACGTTCAAAACGTTGCCGTTTGCGAACTCGACCCTGACGACCTCAAATCTCTAGGCATGTCTCCTGGTCAAAATATCCGCGTGACGACGAGGACAGGAAGCGTGGTCGTAAAAGGCCTTGCATCATCACAAGCCCCGCACAGGGGAATCGCGTTCATCCCATACGGGCCATGGGCCAACATGGTTCTTCCCTCGGAAACACAAGGAACAGGCATGCCGAGCTTCAAGGGTGTAGAGGCAGAGCTCACGCCCGCACCCGATGAGAGGGTCCTAGGCTTGACCTCCCTAGTCGCAGAGATGACACGAGGGGTCTCAAGATGACAAAACAAGTCGTTCCGGACGTAGTCTGTACTTTTTGCGGAGCAACATGCGATGATCTCCAAGTGACTGTTGAGGACGGAAAGGTTATTGGAGTTCGCGGAGGTTGCGCGATCTCGTTACGGAAGCTTACTGAGTATGGGCGCGACCGCCACCGAACTCCACTCATGAAGAAAAATGGAGAGCTTCAAGGGACGAGCTACGAGGAGGCCATTCATCGAAGCGCTGAGATCCTTACAAACGCTCGGTATCCTATCCTTTATGGTTGGAGCTCAACGAGCTGCGAAGCCAGTAGAGTTGGCCTCGAACTTGCTGAGTGGGTAGGCGGGGTCATGGACAACACAACCACGGTCTGCCACGGGCCCACCCTTCTGGCTGTGCACGACATTGGCGAGGTGAGCGCCAGTTTTGGAGAGATTAGAGAGCGCGCTGACCTCGTGGTCTACTGGGGATCGAACCCTGTTCACTCCCATCCCCACCACACCCTTCGCTTGGCTTTGGAGAAAGGTCGATTTCGGAGCGGACGAAAAGACAGAACGATCATTGTTGTTGATGTGAGAAGGACCGACACAACCAAAATGGCTGACCACTTTCTGCAGATCACGCCAAACGGCGACTACGAGCTTCTCTGCGCCTTGCGGATGGCTGTTCGAGGAGATGAGCTGGAGCAGGGCGTGATTGCTGGTATACAGGCAGAGAAGATAGAAGAGGTTGCTGACCTGATGGTTGGATGTGAGTTCGGCATTCTCTTCTTCGGAGTCGGGCTGACGATGACTCTCGGGAAACACAGGAACGTTGACGCAGCCCTCTCGCTCATTCGCGATCTCAATTCGAGAACCAAGTTCCTCGTAATGCCAATGCGTGGATGGTACAATGTCGCAGGAGCTAACCAGGTTTCAGCTTGGGTGACAGGCTACCCCTACGGAGTTGACCTGAGCTTGGGCTACCCTCGCTATAACCCCGGCGACACTACCGTCATAGATATATTGACGCGGGGAGACTGCGACGCCGCTCTCGTGGTGGCCTCGGACCCGGTCTCAAACTTCCCCGTTGAAGCCACGAGACATCTAGCACAGGTTCCTGTAATCACCATCGACCCCCGCCCTTCTGCGACCGCGCTCATATCAGAAGTTGTCTTTCCGTCCACCGTTGTCGGAATCGAAACCGGCGGTTCGATGTATAGGATGGACGGCGTCGCGCTCAGGGCCAGAGCGGTCGTCCCACCGCCCCCGGGGATAAGGTCAGATGTAGCAACCCTTCGCGATATTCTTGCAGAAGTGAAGAAACTAAAGGTGGCAGCAAGCAATTGAACGAATTGCTCATAAAGAATGGAATCGTCTTCGACCCGCTTAATGGGATCGAGGGCGAAAGATTCGACATCTGCATCAGCAATGGTAAGATTGTCAAGAGCGTCGGCTCAGGTGCCACAGTGATTGATGCCTCTGGCATGATGGTGATGCCTGGAGGAGTTGACATTCACTCGCACATAGCGGGATCCAAGGTGAACGCTGGGAGAATACTGCGACCTGAGGATCATGAGAGGGATGTTGAATCTCACACGGCTTTGACACGTGCAGGTACCGGCAAGTCGATCCCATCGACGTTCACAACAGGCTATCGATATGCGAGGATGGGGTACACAACAGTCTTCGAGCCTGCCACACCCCTGATGAAGACGAGACACACTCACGAAGAACTCGACGATACGCCGATCGTAGACAAGGGTTGCTTTCCGCTCTTCGGCAACGATTGGCGCACACTGGAATACTTAGCGCAAGGGCGCTTGGAAGAATGCGCGGCTTACATAGCATGGATGCTCAGAGCGACAAAAGGCTACGCGATAAAGATCGTGAACCCGGGCGGGGTTGAGGCTTGGAAGTGGGGACGATACCTAGTTGGACTCAAAGACCGCGTTCCCAACTTCGACATAACTCCGAAGGAGATCGTTCGCGGCATATGCAAAGTCAACCGGTTGCTGAATCTCCCGCACACCATCCATGTTCACACGAACGACCTCGCAAAGGTCGGTAACTATGAAACGACTATTCAGACGATGGACTGTGTTAGGGACCTTGCTACTGAGAACAGGCCCATAATACACATAACCCATGTCCAGTTCACGGGCCGCACTGGGTCGGCCTGGCACAATGTTGGTTCTGGAGCTCCGGAAATAGCTGATTACGTGAACAAGCACGATCACGTCACAGTTGACTTGGGCCAAGTCGTGTTCATGGACACGACGACTATGACGGCAGATGGAGGCTTCCAGTACCTGCTCTATCAGCTGTCCGGAAACAAATGGATGAACTTCGACGTCGAGGCTGAAACAGGGGCCGGAGTCGTCCCCTACAGGTATCGGCGCAAGAACTACGTTAACGCAATACAGTGGGGGATCGGCCTCGAGCTGGCACTCCTCGTAAAGGACCCCTGGCGCGTCTACCTCACCACCGACCATCCCAACGGCGGTACCTTCACAAAATATCCGAAGATCATCTCTTGGTTGATGAGCAAGAAGGCGAGGGAGAAGTCTCTCAAGAAAATAAACAAGGGTGCGAGGAAGAGACTCGACTTACCGGGAATAGACAGGGAGTATTCATTCTCCGAAATTGCTGTGGTCACGAGGGCGGGAACGGCCAAGGCGTTGGGGCTGCGTCAGAAAGGGCACTTAGGAATCGGGGCAGATGCCGACGTATCAATCTACGACATCGACCCCACGAAGATCGACCCGTCCCGGGACTATCGCCTTGTGAGAAAAGCCCTGAAGAAGACCGCCTTCACGGTCAAAGATGGGACGGTGGTCGTGAATAACGGCGAGATTGTTGAAACACCCGGAGGACGTACATACTGGGTCAACAGCTCCATCTCTGACGGCCTGATGAGGGAGGTGGAGTCCGAGCTGAGAAAGACATTCGACCAATACTACACAGTTCAGATGGACAATTACGCAATCGATGAAGCGGAACTCGCAAACCCAAGTAGAATCGACGTCAAGGCCGAGGTTTAGCCGTTGAGAGAAATCAGTTTCACCCTGAGAAGGGCCCTCCAACTTCCCGTCGAGTCCCGAGAGATATCCCCCAGCACCTTAGCGGGAAAATCGACGAGAGAGATCGAGAGCATGAAAATATGGGAAGGAAACAGAAGGATTGAACTTGCCGAGATCTTCGAAGTCTCAGAGAAAATGGAAGGCAACTCCAATGATACATCGGTCAGGGTTGTCGGTAATGCTGCAAAAATCCGAAAGCTAGGTTGCAGGATGACTTCGGGATCCCTGATTGTTGAGGGAAATGCGGGCATGTATCTTGGCGAAGAAATGTCAGGCGGCTCAATCCTAGTTACAGGAGATGCGGGTCTGTGGCTTGGAACAAAGATGAGCGGAGGACAAATCGAGGTGAAGGGTAACGCTGGCGATTATGTCGGAGCCGGGTATCGAGGAACCACACTAGGAATGAAGGGTGGCTCGATCATCATCCACGGCAACGCAGGCAACGAAGTAGGATGCTGGATGAGCAGCGGAACAATCAGGATCAAGGGAAACGCAGGGCTCTTTCCTGGAATCCACATGAGCAACGGAACAATCTTGATCGAAGGCAGCTGCATGGGCAGAGCAGGAGCTCAGATGAGAGCTGGCAAGGTCATCATAGGAGGATACATCCCTTCGATCCTGCCAAGCTTTGCCTTCGAGGAAATTCAGCGCACAGCCAAGTTCGGCGAAGAGAAGATCGCCGGACCGTTTTATGCCTTCTCAGGGGACATCAATGAGGAAGGTAAGGGAAGAATCTCAGTGAGTGTCAACACCAACCCACAGCTGAACTGGTACGAGAAATACTTGGAGGCCTGATTTGAAATGCCCATAAGTGTGAACCAGAAAGCTGCAAGACTCGTAGAATGGGGCATCGAACATTCAGAAGAACTCGGAATACTCGTACAGAAGCATGAAGGCGGGGCCACAACAATCGACCTAGGCGTCAAGGCCAGTGGAGGCTTGTCGGCGGGCAAATTCATGACGGAAGTCTGCCTGGGCGACTCCGGCAAGGCGTCCATCACACACATGGCCTACGAAGACATAGTGCTGCCTAGTGTTCATGTGGAAACTGATTTTCCGGCGATCGCAACGCTCGGAGCGCAATTTGCTGGCTGGCAAATCAAGACCTCTGACTACTTCGCAATGGGGTCAGGCCCCGCCAGGGCTCTTGCCCTCAAGCCAAAAGAACTCTACCAGAAGATCGACTATAAGGACGCTTCCGATAAAGCAGTAATCGTACTGGAGGCAGACCACGTTCCAACTAAAGAAGCGCTCGAGTACGTCGCAAAAGAATGCGAAATCCCCACAACGAATCTCTACGCGTTGGTAGCGCCCACGTCGTCGATGGCAGGATCTATCCAAATCTCAGGAAGAATCGTTGAGGCCGGAATCCACAGGCTCACTGAGATAGGCTTCGATCCCAAGAAGATCCGATACGGCTGTGGGTACGCGCCGATAGCGCCCATTCATCCCAAAGCGGCCAGGGCGATGGGTAGAACGAACGACGCTATTTCCTACGGCGGAGTCACATTCTACTCCGTTGACTCTGAGGACGACGCGAAGCTGAAGGAACTAACCCATCAAGCTCCGTCATCAGCATCGAAAGACTATGGCAAGCCCTTCTATGAAGTATTCAAGGCTGCGAACTTCGATTTTTACAAGATTGACCCCGGCATCTTCGCACCCGCAGTCTTTGCGATCAACAACGTGAGGACAGGAGTTACTCACACAGCTGGGAAAATCAACGCGCAACTCCTCAAAGAAACCATGGGAGTAGCCGCCGCGTAGAGAGATCGCGCAAGCGGTAAGCCCCCTAAGCAGATGATATTGCGCTACGTCAAGATCAGGGAGGACGAGAGTCGGAAACCAAGGCCGGAAGATAACGGCGCAGATGCATTTCCTGCTCGTTAGATGATCGAAGAGCTTCTACGGACTGCGTTGGCAGATCTTCTCGGCGCGTATCAGATCGGCTGCCGTGTTTACGTTGAAGAGTGTGACCACATCACGATCGAAGCGTTTGATCTCTCGAACAGGGACGTACGTGATCGTTCCAAGCTGCCTTATCATATCCACGAGTCTAAAACCGCCTTGGCTGAGCGCACGCCGGGCGGCTGGAAGCGCTGACCTAACCTTATAGACGGATTGCAGAGGTTCAAGGTCGCCATTCGGCCACTTTGGTATGGCCGCGTCCGAGCCAAATGCTTTCTTGAAGAGGAGTTCAAGGACGTCCGGCTTCGCGAAGGGTGTGTCGCAGGAAAGCACCAGCGAGTACTGGGACTTCATGGCTTGGAAGCCTGTGACTATGCCTACTAGGGGACTCTTTTCATGCAATCTGTCCTTGAGAACTCGGACAGATTTCCCAGCCAGCCTGCGGTACGGGGTAGCGTGGTCCTCTCTTCCGACCGCGATGACCACCTCGTCTGCTACTCTCGTGGCTGCATCGAGAACGTGCAACACGAGCGGTCTTCCATCAAGTTTCGCTAGCGGCTTCTTTGGGCCAAACCGTTTGCTTCTGCCCCCCGCAAGGACAAGAGCTCCTCTCAAGACCCGGTCATAGACCGGAAGCCTGCTCGAACTCTTACGCCTTTTCAACGGAACTGGTATTAGGCTGAAGGTCCCAGCAGCATCGCTGAGCCGCATTGTCAGCCGGAAAGCTTCCTATCACAAGGCTGGTTACGTTAGTTAGCGCCCTCGCAGCACTGGACGTTGTCCTCGCAGTGATTCCTTTGATTCCCTATGGTCCGTCAGCTGCTGCCTTGGTGAAGCCTTCGGAGGGCATCCTGCTTGGGCCGTGGGGAGGGATGTTCGCTGCCCTCGTCGGTGGAATTGTCTCAAACGTGGTCTGGCCCTCAACTGCTGTCTTGGGCTTGGCCACCTGGATACCAGGAGTCATAGGCGCATTCGGCGCGGGCATGTTACTCAAAGGTAGATGGAAGGTCGTTGCTCTTACGTTAGCTGCAATACTAGTCGGTTTTCTTGTTCACCCTTTCGGACCTTCAGTCTTCCTTTACGCCAACTGGGACAAGGCGATCGCGTTGGTCCTTGTCTATCCTGTCTCTAAGTTCGCAACTATGAGGATGAACAAGCGTGGAAACGTGAAGGCGCTCATACCTGTGATAGGCTTGGTCTCTCTGATAGGCACTGAGATTGATGGCGCAACGGGGAATTTGATTTTTCTGCTTGAGGCTGAACCCATTTTCGGCTTAACCGGAGAAATGCTTCCTCCACTATTCATTCCCTACACTCTCCTCGATCCAGCCGTTCGCCTTCTTATCGCAATGATCTGCGCCCTGGTCCTTACCCCAGTCCTAGTAGGCGTTGAAAAAGCGAACCTTCTCAAGTGGCCTCTGACCTAGCTACGCGAGTAGCGTGGGCCGCGAACTTGAATCCGCTTGATGCAGTGGTTTCAAAGTTGCGCACCACCCCTGGAATCATTGATGTGTGGCCCGTGGAAGCTTCCGAGAGGGCGGAGATTCTTCGGGTGGAAGAGATGGCAAATATGGGGACCGGCCTTGCGGGGCTAACGATTGTGAACGAGGGGGCCAAGCTGGCCTTGGAACATGAGTATGTCGTCTCCGCCAACCATTCGTCTAGCTTACGCCATCCTTCGAAACCGATCCTGGTCCTCATGGCGGACAAGGAGCTAGTCGGGCAGGAAATTTGGGAAGAGGAGCAAGTCGCTGGATTCAAGACGAACCCGAACGTGATCTTTCTCGGCAAGGGTTTCGTTCTGTTCCGAGATAAGCTGGAGGTTACCAGAGGGAAACGGCTTACGTTTGTCCTTGGACCACAAGGCTTTCCTGAGATCGAGGCAATTTCAGGTGTATGCGACGTGGTATCCGCCACAATATCAACCGCTACGGACATGCACATTAAGAGAAAGGCCGGGTGGGACACAGCTAATCCTGACAGGGGTACAATTTTGATCGGATTCAATACGAGTAAGCAAGGTTGAGTAGTCGCACGCAGACCTGAAAACTAAGCCTGCCTACGCCGGCACTGTCAATCTGGAAAGCCGCTTCTCGATTTCTGCTTTTCTTGTGTTGAGTTCCTTCTCGATGTCCTTCGGTAGAGGATCAGGATGGTGCATTGCTATGATCTCTATGGCACGCTCTCTCGCGACCTGAGCCAAGTCCTTCGCTCCAGCCTTCTCCCAGTCTCCGCGTGTGCGTTTGTCGCTAAGCTTAGGTATGTACCTCTCGCTCTTGAGATGTTCAAGCGTATGCTTCTCAGCCATGTAGTGCCCACGGAGAGGTGCGATTTTCTTGATAAGCGAGCTTGCTAATGTGTCTTCGTTGACTTCCATTCCTCGGGCGATTCTTTTCGCCATTCCAAACATTTCGTCATGAATTATCAGCATCTCGAATGATGCTGTGAAATGATACTCTAGAGCTCCTGCGACGACGCGAATCCAGTTCGCCCCAACCAGAACAGGCGCCAGCATTGTCAGAGCGCTCTCAAAGCCTGCCTGCACGTCCGGCATTTTCGAGTCGCTTACGCCCCCGGACATTGCGGACGGGAGACCATAGTGTTTCGCCATTTCAGTCGCTCCTGCGCATCGCAATGCTGTCTCCGGACAGCCCGCTGCTGGTATGCCAGTGCGGACATCAAGATTCACTGGAATACTCCCGTAGACAACCGGGTTACCCGGGTTGACCAGCTGAACAAGTGTGATTCCGGCTAGCACCGACGCGTTAGTTTGAACAAGGGACCCCGCGAGCGTGTTTGGTGAAGTGGCTCCAGTATTATCCATGGGTTCAATTAGGATTGGAATTCCATGCTTCGCGAACTCAATTGCGTCATCGGTCAGACCAACATCATAGATCAGAGGACTCGATGGACAGATGCTTGCAGTTCCTATGGGCTTCTTGGAAAGCTCCTGCATTCCCCCTGCCACTACCGCCGCCAATTCCAAGTTGTGAGTAGCACCCAGCTCTCCGCTGTTGCCAATGTATCCCTCCGTGTCCCAGTGAGTGGTCTTGGAAGTGAACTTATAATGCAGGATTCCCCGTTCAATGTGACGATAATCCTCCGGGACGTCGCTCGGGGCTATCATATAGCTCCCGCCGACGCTTATGTTGTCTAGGGCGTCCGTGACTTTGATGATTGGCGCAAGGTCGCTAGACAGCGCAGGCCGCCGCGCCCCTGATTCCAAGTCGAGGATGTACGGATACTCCCCTCCGCATGTCATGTACTGATTTTTCCCGCCAATCTGCAAGTTGTGTTCTGGGTTTCGTGCGTAGAGGCGAAATTCGCTTGGGCATTTCTGCAGCGTCTCCTTGACCAGGCTTGCAGGAATTCTAACGTTTCCGTTCTGCTCCACAATGGCGCCTGCTTCGGCGAGGATTCTCTGTGCGCGTTCGGAGAGAAAGGTAGCCCCTGCGTTCTCTAGAATGTCAAGGCTCGCTAGGTGAATGGCCTCGATCTGATTTTCATCTAGAAATTCAATTCTCATATTCAATCCTAGCGCGATCTATGCTATTCTGAAGATGGGATGCTTGGAGTCGGGCATGGCCCTGTCTTCGATAGCCAACTGAGCAAAGGCAGCGTCTACCATGGCAATAGCAGGGAACGCGTACTCGGCGTGTTCTATGGGGCCATACAGAACGAAGTTTGCGCCTGAAGCGACAGTTATCGCGCAGGCCGCTGCCAAGCTCGGCTCCCGTGCTTGGGTTCCCATCTTCTTCCTCAGACCCTTCCACGTGTCAATCGCGTTGTGGGCCCCTGAGCCAACAGGTAGCCCAAACTCTTCTCTCAATTCGTGAATTGCGCGGCACGCCATGCCCAAGCTTGGTATGTCGATGACCGCTGTGTCTATCATGGGTTGTTCAATCCCAGCCTGAGCGGCCAAGGGTAGCAGTTCTCGAATTGCCTTGACCTTCCCTTGGGATGTGAATTCCTTGGTGTTCAGCGCCAGCAGTATTGCGCTCTTTATCCCGACTTCCCGTATTTTGTCGAGCTCCTCTTTCTTGTGTTCCGGTAGCAGAGAATTGTATACCACTCGGTCTTTCAGCCCAGTGTCCCTCACGTAACCCAGTGCCTCGATGCGAACTCCCGGCGTTATTCCATCCATCAGGACCGGAGCTCGTGTAATGCCAGTGACGAAGTCTAGAAAGCGACAGAGCGCTTCTGAAGTAGACCCGACAACATCGATCATATGTGGGTTGCCCGTTTTGGCTGAGAATTCCTCTTGGTTCTTGATGAGCCTCTCGGCTGCTTCCCGATCAAATTCACCTTTTAGGTCATCCTTGAGAATTTGGTGTTTGTTGTAGAACATGGAACCGATCAGAACTGTTGGTGCTTGCCCGGGTTTGCCGCCGATTTTCACGTCGCCAATCTGGAACACCTTGTGCTCTCTTTCGAGCCTCAACATACTCAGTCGCACTTTGTCCTAGGGGCAAGCCAGATAATGATTGCTATCCATTTCTGAGGTCGAGAGCTGATTCAAATTGCCTCTGTTCGCTTGTAATGGATTTACAATTATCCCCATTATCTCTTTGATGAGAATCGCACAAGCGAAAGCTGTTGTTGGTTTCGAGTCAAGCCTAAGAGAATATTCGACTACGACAAGTTCTCTAAGGGCTTTCGAGCGGGTTAGACCAAAGAAGCCCCTTGATGCACGTGCCGCGAGTTGACGCGGGTGTCAGCTCCGTTCTAGCTGATCATAGGTTATCGGCTATGAGGTCCCTTGATGCGCTCAACCAACTCGTCAATCCGGTTAAGACCGGCCGTCAAGTAATCCTTTGGAGGGCCATATCCGATGCGCAGGTATCCGTCCATGCCAAAATGATCCCCGGGAACGACCAGGGTGCTCTTCTCTTTTAGAAGTCGTTCGGCGAACTCACTTGAGTTGATGTCGAGATTGTATTTTACGTAGGCAATGGCGCCTGCCACAGGGGGTATAAACGAGAAGCTCTCAGGGTTTCGTTCGACCCAGCTTCTGATGAGTGGCAGATTTGCTTGGAGTATTTGCCTAGTTCTAGCCAAGATCTTAGCTCGCATCCCAGGCTGCAATGCCTTGCTTGCCAGGTAATCACTCACAGCTGAGGGGCCTATCGTGGTGTAATCGTGGTATGACCACAGCTTGCTGGCCAAATCCTTCGTAGTGACTATCCATCCGATCCTCAAGCCGGGAAGCCCGTAGGCCTTTGAAAGGCCATTGACCACTACGACTCGTTCGTATCTGCCCCAGAAGCTGGGAGTCGTCTTGCCGTCCAGTTCAGCTCCTTGATAGACTTCATCTGAAAGTATCCACGCGCCAACTTTTCGAGCGATATCGCAGATCTGATCGACGATTTCCTCGCGCATTACAGCGCCAGTCGGGTTGTTTGGGTTGCAGACCGCGATGAGTTTCGTTCGTCGGCTCACAGCCCTCCTAAGCGCTGCTAGGCTCGGCCTCCACTCACTATGCGACTCAAGTAGCCTGAAGGACTTAACTGTCGCTTGGAAATTCTTTGCCAGTCCCCAGATCTGCATGTAGTTCGGGAGTAGAAAGACGACCTCGGCCCCTCTTTCAAGAAGAGCCCAAGTGGAAACGAAGTTTGCTTCGGAGCTCCCACTCGTTACGAGCACATTATCCGGCTCTGCTCCGGGATAGATGGCGGCTATAGTTGCTCTCAATTCATCGGTTCCGTTGGTTTGGCTGTATCCTAAAGTGTGTCTCAGAAGCTCGTTATCGCTGCCATCGAGCAACTCGCTAATTTGGAGTGGGTGCACACCGCTCTCAGAGAGATTGTATTCTACTCGATTCTCCCAGGTTGACTGCCACCTTTCCATCTCAAAAGGTCGAAATTTCACTCTTGAACCACTCCGAATCATCTCGGTGTACTGAGCGACTTAAAACACTAGTCTGTGAGCCCCGCTACTGAGCAATGTTGACAGTAGCTCCTACTTCCTTCTCTTTGGCTAGTTGGAACACAGTGTAGGCTGTGGTAATGTCTTGGACTGCGATACCTGTTGAATCGAAGAGAGTCGTTTCTTCTGGACCTACTCTTCCCGGCTTGCGTCCCAACACGATTTCGGAAAGCTCCGCGTATATTGCTTCCTTCCTCATCAAACCCAGCTTGAGGGCTGTCTGAATTTCACCCCTTTCCATACACTGAGGGAGGCTGTCAACCACAACTTTTGCTCTTGCAACTATGGCCGTGTCAAGTTCTTGCTTGCCCGGCGCGTCCGCGCCGATTGCGTTAACGTGAACCCCAGCCTTGAGCCATTCGTTCAGGACGATGGGTTTGGTTGAGGGAGTGGCGGTGATTACGATGTCTGCGTCCCGGACAGCTTGCTCTGCTGATTCAGCTTGCTCAATTTTGAAGCTGTATAGGCTTGTCATTTCTTTTACATAGTTCGCCGCGTTGTGAGAGTGATGGTCGTAGACCTTGACTGATGAGATACTGACGATTTCGTTCAGGGCTGAAACTTGGAATCGCCCTTGTGTTCCTGCACCAATGACTGCCACTTTTTCAGAGTTGCTTCGTGCCAGATACTTCGCAGCAACAGCTCCCGCCGCTCCTGTCCGAGAGGCAGTTATGTAGGTTCCATCGACGATCGCAAGTGGTCTGCCGTCCTTGAGGTCATTGAGAACTATGATGCCCCACAATGTCGGGAGCCCGTAACGTGCCCTATTGTCCTTATAATATGTGATGACCTTCGTTCCGATGCAATAGTCCTCGACGTATCCAGATTTGATCTCCTGTTCGCCGTCATACTTCTCGAGAATTATGTCTGTGACCGGCGCAAGTTTCGAGCTGCCCTTCCCATACGCGCGGAAGGCTTCCTCTACGGCGGTGATGATGTCACGCATGCTGAGGAGTTTCTTCACGTCGGAGGCCGAAAGGACGAGGACATCGACCATTCAGGCGACCACTTAGTTGGTTCGCTAGTCTTTTTGTTGCGTGAAGGCCGGAAGGACTTTCTGACCAACTAGGTTTATCGATTGGCGGATGTTTGGGCCGATTGGGGATCCAACAACGAACTGCGTGACGCCCAGCTTAAGCAGATTGGCGATCTTCTCAATGCAGATATCAGCTGTTCCGCATATCGAGAATGCTTCGACCATCTCTGGGGTGACCTGGCCGAATGCATCCTTCCATGACGCCCGGGATATTGCATCCCGTATCTTCGCGGCAGCGTCTGGTGAAACTCCATGTGCATTGAGAATCGACGCTGGGCAGCCAGCGACTATGAACGCCACTACGGGCGTTACGGCTTTCAGCGCCTTCTTCGAGTCATCAGAGATGGAGAAGGAGGTGTATGCGGCCACTGCCAAGTCAGCAACGTTTCTGCCTGCCTTGCCTGCACCCTCTCCCGCATACTTGACCGCGTTTTCGATGTCACGCGGATGGGACGCATTGATTAGTACGCCGTCTCCGATTTCGCCTGCCAGCATTAGCATGCGGGGACCCTGTGCGCCGATGAAGATTTTCACCGGAGCTGGAACCTGAAAGAAAAACCTCGCTCCCGAAACGGCGAATACTTCGCCTTTCACGTCTGCAGGTTTGCCCGAGGTAAGGTTGCGTATGATACTCGTGGCCTCTCGGATTGCTGAGAGGGGTTTCTCTTGCGGTATTTTCAACATCTCAAGCGTTGTCTTGTCTCCCACGCCGAGCCCGCATACGACCCTTCCAGGAGCCAACTCTGTGAGCGAAGCGACCGCTTGCGCCGTGATTACAGGGTGGGCCACATAGGGATTTGTCACGCCCGGTCCTAGCACTATCTTGTTAGTGTAATTGGCCACCATGCTCAGCGAAACGTACACATTGCGATTGTTGTAGTGGTCCGTAATCCAAACATAATCGAATCCTGTTTTCTCCGCCTGCATTGCAAGGAACGTCGTCTTCCAGAAAGGATGTTGCGGAACAAACTCGATACCAAAATCCACCATGCTGAAGCCCTCTATGTTTGCACCCTCGCCCGCAAGGACTCAGCCACACTACTGAGTCCCAGTCCGTCGAATATTCCCGCCGTCTTCTGAGGTTCAAGCTGCATAGAAGCCTCCAGTAGAACCATCAGCCCAGATTCGGTCGCAAGTTGATCACTCTGCCAATGATGCAGAATCGAGCGACCCAGACTGCTTGAGAGCTTAGGAGCATTTGAGGAGTCAAGGATCAGGTCGATGAGCCCATCGGCAGCTTTTCCTTGGAGGCCGGCAGGTATTCTTCTCACTACGTCTAGAGAACTCAAAAGTCGCACTCGGGCCGAAATTATTCGGCAGCGTACTTCAAAGTTTGGTTATTACTGTGCATACGCTATTGTGATCTCAGAATACGGTGGACCCATTTCCAGAGGAAGGACAAAAGAAGAGCTCACGTGACGGTAAAGTATAGTCTTCTGTTGCTCTTGCCCTTGTTCTCGAACTTCAATGGCTCTATCCTGCCGATTTCGCCCAGGCTCTTGACATGTACACCGCCGTCTGCCTGTATGTCTAATCCTTCAATCTCGACGATTCGGAGGTCTTTGACGTCGGGCGGTGCTGCACTCGCGAGTTTTGTTATCCCTGGGATCTGAAGCGCTTCCTCCCTATTCATGAAGTACGTCCTCACCGGCGGGTTCTTCGCGACGGCCTCGTTTGCCTGGTTGCAGTAGCCCACCATTTTTTCCCTGTCGAAATCCTCCAAGCTGAAATCGATTCTCGATTTGTCTGGCTCTATTTGATTTCCCGTAATGAGCGCACCTGTTTCCCTGTTGAAGATGGCGCTGAGGAGGTGTGCCGCCGTATGCATTCTCATTATTCTATGCCTTCTATCCCAGTCGACCATGCCACGAACTGAATCTCCGACGCCCCATGTGCCGGGCTGCTCCAGGAGATGTACGATGGAATCCCCCGCTCCCTTGATTGTGTCAATGACTCTCGCTCCGCCCAAAGTGCCCGTGTCGCCTAAGAGGCCGCCTCCTCTTGGATGAAATGCAGTCTGATCCAGTACTATTCGACTGCCGTCTATTGATGTGATTGCTGCATCAAAGTCCTTGATGTATGCATCTTCCCAGAAGAGCTTCTTCGTCATGAAACAGCCCAAGACTAAGCAGTCTGACCAGAAGAAAAAAGTTTGGTGATGGTGGTCTAGAAAACTGCTCCTCCTGTGCAGGAAGCCATAGTTGGCCTCGAAAAGATATAGCCAAGCCGAACAACTTTTCGAGATAGGTGTCAGGGAATGCTGCTTGAAAAGAAAGTTGCACTTATCACTGGAGCTTCTAGAGGAATCGGAAGAGGAATCGCACTTGAGATGGCGCGAGAAGGTGCTGATGTCGTCGTCAACTACAACCAATCTGAGGAAAAAGCCAGAGAGGTCGCTCGCAGTATCGAGGGACTGGACCGAAGCGCGTTGGTTGTGAAAGGTGACGTCTCGAATCCACACGAGGTCGAGGCTATGCGAAAAATGGTGTTAAGCGAATTCGAGGGTGTTGACATCTTGGTAAACAACGCTGGAATACATCATCATCTCAAATCGTGGGAGATCGACCAAAACGAATGGAAACGTGTCCTCGGCGTGAATCTCGATGGAGTGTTTCTTTGCTCCAATGCGTTTAGTCCCGAGATGAGAACGAAAAAGTGGGGGCGTATCATCAATATCTCCTCGATCGATGCGTTCATCGGAACCAACCACGAGGCCCACTATGGAACCTCAAAAGCTGCATTGCTTGGCCTAACAAGATGCTTGGCATTGGAGTTGGCAAGCTACAGTATCACCGTGAACACAATCGCGCCAGGATGGATTGATACAGACATGACGGCGTATGCGACCCCAGAACAGAGAAAGAGAGCTTTAGAATTGATCCCCGTGGGAAGAATGGGGCAGCCTGAAGACATTGCCCACGCCGCGGTCTTCCTTGCGTCGGACCGAGCCAGCTTCATCACGGGGCAAACGATTCATGTCAATGGCGGCGAAGCTATGTTCTAGCCGCCATTCATTTTTTCACAGCTTTGTATCGCTCAGATAGCCATTCTATCTTACCGTCTCTTACGTGAAATTCGGTCGTAACTTTCGCCCCTTCTGCAAGCGTGTAGAAAATTGCATAGTCTTCCTCTAACTTTTCTGGCACCAGCAGAATCATCTCCTCAGTGTACCTGTCTTTGAGCTCTGCTACGAGGAAGTCTCCTTTCTTTCGGATGTTGAACTTCATGGTTGCCTTGTACGTCTCATATTCTCCCTGAAGCTTGCCGAGTATTTTTTCTCTCTTTACAAAGGGAAGCGAGTTTGGATCGGCGCCTATGAGCTGCGCGAGTGCGTACATCCCAATCCGCGAAAGCGGATAGTTGCTCGGATTCGCCAAAACTGAAGCTCCAACATTCTTCTCAGAGATATAACCGACGTACGCGGTGTGGACTCCCACGCTCCCCCCATGACCGACAAGCTTGTGCCCGGAGAAGTCTGGTGTGATACTCCAACCATAGCCGTAAGATTCGTTACCGAAATATTCGTACGGCAATCGTATTCTAGGCTGTTCCATAGCCTCAAACATTTTCTTACTAAGTACCCTCTTGCCGTTGAACTCGCCGCGATCGATACACATTCGTAGGTAGTTTGATAGGTCGATCACATTGCTTATGAGACCACCGTCAGGATTTATTCCGTATGGAAATCCTGCGGGGACATGCTTCCCATCTTTATCTATGATGTACGGCGTTGCCTTATCGCTCTCTTTGTCGACATCAGCTTTCGAGAAAGTTGTCCTTTCCATTCGCAGGGGACGAAGAATCTTCTGGGACACGTATTCTTCGTAGCTAGTCCCGACTAACTTTGAGATTATGTAGCCCAAGACAACGTAACCTTCGTTAAGGTAGAAGAACCTCTCTCCAGGCTTGGACACTGCCCACTCGTTTGCATTCTTCATGAAGGTAATGACATCTTCAGGGGTCGATACTGGAAGCCAAGAATGGTCGAAGCCCAGAACTCCGCTAATGAAAGCTTCAGCATATCCCAGTGCGGGTAAGCCAGACGAATGCGATAGCAGATGGTGTATTTTGGGTGATTCTCCAAATGTCTTGGGGATGTCGGGCACAAACTTCTCCACCGGATCATCTAGGCTTATCTTGCCTTGTTCGACAAGTTGCATGATTGCAAGTGATGTGAAAGACTTTGTCACCGAGCCTATTCCGTAAAGAGTTCTCGGGGTTGCCGCAAGACCTGAAGCGACGTCTCTGAAGCCGAAACCTCGAGCATACACGATCTTGCCGTCGCTGATTAGAGCGAGACTCAGGCCGGGAGTTCTTGATTCGCGCATTGTATCAAGAACAAATGCTTCCACACGTGAGAAATCCATGGACATGAGCCTGCGAATGTTTGTTCTTTCAACATAAGTCTATACTCGGAGTAGCTGAACTGAGAATCTTGTACTCTGTTACTGCTGGGTCACCCTTGCGGTTGTTCCGCTGCTCGGGAGTGTGCGGTTCCAGCGATAGGCTACGAAATTCTAGGTGGTGATAAGGCCTCACCCTAGGCGGCTTCCCCTATCACTTTCCAAAGTTCCCTCGTGTAACCCGAAACATCGATCTCTTGAGCTCTGTGACAGGCCACAAGGTGGCCATTGCCAATCGCGGTAAGTTTCGGGTCTTCATTGCGGCACTTCCCGATCGCGTACATGCATCTTGGGTGAAACCTGCATCCCTTTGGTGGATTGATGGGGCTCGGTGGTTCTCCGCTTACGACTAGGCGGTTAGTGGTTCCGGTTTTGGGTTTGGGTACTGGCACTGCTGAGAGGAGCGCGGCTGTGTAGGGGTGGATCGTGTTCTCGAATAATTCGTCAGTGCTTGCAGATTCCACTATTTGGCCTAGGTACATCACTGCAATTCTGTCGCTTACATGCCTAACCATCACAAGGTCATGTGAAATGAACATGTAAGTTAGATTGAACTCGCCCTGAAGCTTGAACAGCAGGTTCAATATCTGGGCTTGAACCGAAACATCCAGCGATGAAGTCGGTTCATCAAGAATAACGAGCTCTGGGTTTAGTATTATGGCTCGAGCTATAGCTACTCTCTGCTGTTGTCCCCCGCTGAGTTCGTGAGGATAGCGGTCCGAATGCTCCCTTCCGAGCCCGACTTTCTCCAACATCTCCATTATTCGTGCACTGATATCGTTCTGACCCTTGATGCCGTTTAGAACGAGAGGTCTCTCCAGAGTCTGTTTGACAGTCATCCGAGGGTTCAGTGAAGCAGATGGATCTTGGAAGACTATCCCCATGCGTCTCCTTAGCTTCTTGAAATTCTTCTCGCTCATTCGCGTCGTTTCCAGATCATTGAAGAAGAGTCTACCTGATGTAGGACGGACCAATCTCAAAATCAGCAGAGCGAGCGTGCTTTTTCCTGATCCTGATTCACCAACAACGGCAAGCGTCTCTCCCTTGGTGACATGGATGTTTACGCCGTCGACGGCGTGAACATAGGCTGCCTTTTCAAGGACTCCCTTCTTGACTGGAAAATACTTTGTTAGTTGCTCAGTCCTCAGCAGTTGCTCTTCCAAATCCTAGCCCCCATAAAGGTAACAAGCCACAGAACGGCCTTGCTTCAATTCGGTGAGCGGTGGTTCCCGGAGCCTACACTTCTCCATCACCAGTTTACATCGTGGGTAAAATCTGCAACCCTCGGGGGGATTGATTGGGCTGGGAAGAGTCCCGGGGATAATCTCGAGTTCCTTCCTGCGTTCGGTCCCTATCGGGAGACATCTCATCAAGCCCTGCGTGTATGGGTGCAAGGGTTCTTGGAAGATATCTCTGACAGTTCCGATCTCAACCACCTTTCCGCAATACATTACTGCTGCTCTGTCTCCTGTTTCAGCCACGAGACCGAAGTTGTGAGTGATCAGCATCATGGACATCTTGCGTTTTCTCTTGATTTCTAGCAGGAGATCCATGATCTGAGCCTGTATTGTGACATCTACGGATGTGGTAGGTTCATCGGCTATGAGGAGAGTCGGCTCACAAGAGATCATCATCGCTATCATGGACCTCTGCCTCATGCCTCCGCTCAACACGTGGGGGTAGGATCTTGCGCGGATCTCAGGGTCGGGCATCTTCACCTTTGAAATGAATTCAACTGCCGTACTCCAAGCGTCTCGCTTAGACACATCAAAGTGAGTCAGCGGAGCTTCAGCGATTTGGTTGCCTACAGTGAAAACTGGATTTAGCGACCTCATTGGATTCTGGAATACCATGGCTATTTCCTTTCCGCGAATGTTCCGCATTTGACTCTCGGGAATCTTCAGCAGGTCTGTTCCCTTGTACATGGCTCTTCCACCTTCGATCTTCCCGGGGTGGAAGATCAGGCGCATTACTGAAAGCGATGTAACGCTCTTTCCACAGCCTGTTTCGCCAACCAGGCAGAAGACTTCATCTTCGTTTACTGTGAAGCTCACTCCATCAACTGCCTTCACTACGCCTCCACTTAGATAGAAATAGGTTCTCAGCCCTTCCACAGTCAAGATCGGCGTAGTCATGAATTCACTTGCTTCTAGACCCTGAGCTTCGGATCCAAGATATCTCGGAGGCCGTCTCCCAGTAAATTGAAACCGAGCGCAGTAATCACAATGAATACTCCTGGGAACGTAGCGATCCAAGGTGCGACCCTGAGTTGGGCAGCTCCATCAGCGAGGATTGCTCCCCAGTCAGGGGTCGGTGGCTGGGCGCCAAAACCGAGAAAGCTTAGGGCCGTCGTATACAAGATTGCAGCTGGCAGAGTCAAAGTCGACACAACAAGAATCGACGGAACAAGGTTGGGCAGTAGATATCGAACCATTATGTTCGAATCCGATTCGCCAATTGACCGGGCGGCGAGAACAAATTCTCTGTTTACCATTGACTGCACTTTGGCTCGCGATATTCTGGTAAACGCGGGCCAGCTTGTGAGCGCGATAGCTACCACAACTTGTGTCAGCCCAGGCCCTATCATGGTTACAACACCCAACGCCAAGACCACAGGCGGAAAAGCCCATACCATGTCTGTCACAGCTGAGATTGCTTTGTCTACGATGCCACTGTAGTAGCCTGCGATGACTCCCAAGGCGACGCCCATGCTCGCCTCGATAAATGTCACGAGCAACCCAACCCACAGCGCGATACGGGCGCCGTAGACAATTCTACTAAAGAGATCTCTTCCCAGCACATCAGTACCGAAGAAATATTCTACAGAGGGGGGAAGAAGTCTATTAATCGGATCCGTGTCCGCATAGCCTCTTGGCGCGATCATGGGTGCTCCCACAGCAAGGACCGCAATTGCGACAACGATCAGTAGACCGGCGAAAGACGTTCTGTACTCTAGGAGTTGCATCAGGGTATTTTTCAGAGAAACTAAAGAGAGCATCGCTCGACTAGCTCGATACTCCTACATCTTTTCTGGCTCAACACGTATTCTGGGATCCAGGGTAGCCGAAACGATGTCTCCCACGATGTTGCATATCACGATTAGAATTGCGATTATTAGGACTATGGCCTGAATCACGGGATAATCCAGCCTCAGTATGGACTTGTAGAGGAGATTACCCATTCCAGGCCACGAAAAGACTGTTTCTACTATGACTGCTCCACCGATGATCCAAGGAAGATCCAAGAAGAACATGACCGTCACCGGGATGAGTGCGTTTCGTAGCGCATGCCTGAGTATCACTCGACTTGACGGGAGCCCTTTGGCCCAAGCCGTCCTGATGTAGTCTTCTCCGAGGACTTCTAACATCTCAGTTCTTGCGATCCTAGCGGAGAAGGCCACGAATGGTAGTGTGTAAGTCAGGGTCGGAAGGACCAACGAATCAAATCCTGAGGTTACACCGGATATCGGGAACCATCTGAGGTATAACCCGAACACGAGCATCAGCATTAGGCCAAGCCAGTAGGTAGGCATGGAATAGAAGAAATTTGAAATGCCCATCGTGACATAGTCTCTGGATTTTCCTCTTCCTAGGGCGGCTATTACTCCCAATGGAACGCCAAGAAGGTATGAGAGAACCAGTGACGGTAAGGTGAGTTCCAGTGTGTATGGCAGCCGTGACCATATCAGATAGGAAACTGGTTGCCGCGTTATGTATGAGTAACCGAAGTCGCCGCTCATTACCTTGGAGAACCAGTAGAAGAACTGAATGTACACTGGCTGGTCAAGTCCCCAGCTTCTCCTGAGTTCCTCTATTCTTTCTTTGGTAACCCTTTCGCCAGCGATCATCCGGATCGGATCGCCAGGCACATTTTGCATTATCAAAAAAAGGAGGAGAGATACGAGTACCACGACGGGTATGCCAATCAAGGCTTTCTTGAAGGCGTACCGCGCCAGCGCACTCATTTCATGACCTGCTGACTTCTGGATCGTACTTCCTTGATGCTGGGCATCCGAAGTTCACGAGCAACCCTACGTTGAGGAGCAGGGGCAACCAAGGCATTATGACCTGTCCTGTTCCGGCCATTACCTTGACATCGTTCATGAACAGTGTGGCGAAGGGTGGCATGACGACTAGTCCCTGCACACTCTTCCTCACAGCCGTGAACTCCCTGTTCACGAATAGAGGCACAAACGGAGCATCCTCTAGCCACATGCGTTGGAGTTTTGTGTAGAGCTCAACTCTCGCCTCGGGAGCCAACGCTCCCGAGAAATCCTCGTCCAGAAGCTTGTCCACTTCCGGATTGCTGTAGGTGTAGTTTGCCATCTCGCTGTGCAGAAGGTAGGGAAGTATTCCTGCTGGATCATGCCAGGAGTAGTAACGTGCGGCCAGTTCGAAGTTCCAATGCCTTGTCTGATCCCTAATGTAACGGTAGTCATACTCTCTTATCTCGACACGCACTCCGGCTTTGGCGAATTGTGACTGCAATAGTGGACCTATCCTCTTCAGCCGGGGTTCATCGTATGGGTTGAGAAGTGTGAGGGTCAGCGGTTGCCCGTTCTTGTCAACTATCCCATCGTTATCGGTGTCCGTCCAACCGGCCTCCGCCAGAAGACTCCTAGCCTTATCAGGACTATACGCGTACCTACTCTTGGCAAAATCCTCTGCTGAAGAACTGTAAGCAAGCATTGACGGGGACATATAGCCGTAACATGGCAAGACTGTTCCTTCCAATGTTAACTGCAATTCGTCCCTGTCGATCGCGTAGTTGAGCGCTTGGCGGACCCGCGCATCATCCAAGGGGGGCACCTTCTGGTTTATCATTATATATTCAATGCCCGGAGTTAGTGACTCGTACATCACGACATCGGGATTTTCTTTTAGCTTGGTGACGGCGTCGACTGGAACGCCCCTCATTATTTCCACAGTTCCAGCCTCGAGCTCACTTAGCCTCGTTACGTCCTCCGGAATGAATCGGATGATTATTTCGTCAATGTATGTATTGGGTCCTTTGTTCTGGACGAAGGGCAGGTTCGTCTTGTAAAGGTCGTTTCTCTCCAAGACAACTTGCGAGCCCTGAACCCACTCCTTGACTTTAAACAGTCCAGATCCAACGGGCTTCAGACCAAACGCCGCGTCACCCATTTCGTTTGCAGCCTTGACATCAACGATAGCTCCATAAACGACTGGTATATCGTTCAGCCACACATAAGTCGACGGCTGCTTGAGCACGATTCTTGCGGTGTGTTCGTCCACAATCTCGACACGTTCAACTGAGTCATAGTCCGAACCATAGACACTCAATTTCCGGTATCTTTCCATCGCGTCCCTTAGGGCCTCGGCTGTTATCGGATTACCACTTGAGAATTTGACGTCCGCAGGGTAGTGGACAACGATCGATGTCCCGTCAAATTCAGCAGCCTCGGCGAGGTCGGGAACTATGTTCATCTTGTTGTCAAAGTTCATAGTATTTTGGAAAACAAGGTCATGCAGCTCGTTTGACCAGCTCACCTGCTGGATGTCTAAGCTCTCCGGCTCTTCGGGTATGGCAATGATGAGTGTCCTCTTGTATTGAACTGCTGGATGTGCAGTAGTATTGTAGTAGTAGGCGCCAGCTATGACTCCGATGGCTACGATAGCAACGACAATTACTGCTTGAACCTTGGTTATCGCGCTTCTTGACGTCAGCAATTTTCGATATTGCATGTTTTTCACCAAATTTTCGGGAAAGGGAAGATGAAGGATTTGCATAAAGCAAATGAATGTAGAGTAAGGGGAGTTCACGGCGGCGTTGGTTCTGAACTTACTTTACTTACAAGCAGCCCTCAACAGACGAGCATCTAGGGTCATCGCGGGAACTGCCCATGTTCGAATCCGGGTCATATCTAGCCGAATACTGGGGTGGATACGGTTGAGGCGAGCTGAAGAACTCCCAGGAACGTACGGAATGCCTCCAAGTAGTCATCGAAAGTAACCGAAACTGTCCTCGGGTCTTCGCACTTCACGACCGGCAGCAGCTTGGCTGCAGCAGCTTCGGCTGTGGATGCAAGCCGAACCTTGAACTTCACGGGCGACGAATACCTGAAGGCACCAAACTCCTTTTTCCTTTCCACTGCTCTCTTGGCAGATTTCTTGATCAGCTCCCGGCTCTGGGTCAAAGGAAGACATTTGGCTGTGTACCTGTCTATGCCTTCCTTGACTACGGCAGTTTCGACATTTCCCAGTAGGCTCGTCGCTTCATGAGCGACTTTGTCATCGCCCGTGACCACTCCCACAGGCACTCCGAAGTAGCCCCCAATACCGGCATTGATTCCGGTTTCCCCAACCAAGCTCTCATTTACCCATACATCGCTGACCATTTTGCCGTAGATGGTGTGGTTCAGTACGGCGGCCTCGGTTCCAGCCATAGCGTGGTACCCGACGAACATGGCAAGATCAAAGGACCTGTCGATCCCCTGCATCATGCAAAGGGGCTTTGTGTCGCCGGAGATCAGTTGTGCTTTCGGGTTCAATTCTTCTATGAGGATATTTCTCATTCCGTTGTGGGAATCGTTCACCAGTATCTCATCAGCCCCACCGAGTAGCACACCCTCTACGGCCGCGTTCACGTCTCCTGTCATTATCTTCTGAAAGCGCTTGTAGACATCTTTTTTCGGGTCAACATCATCCGGGCCAGTTACTCCGCTTATGCCTTCCATGTCGCACGAAATGAAAACCTTCATGTGCCTTCAGCCAGCTGACACTGTGTGTTTCAAGACTCGGCCGTTAAGCCTTCTTAGGTACTTCCCTTTGGCCACTATGATTTTGCCGTTCACGATGACGTATTCTATCCCGACTGGGAAGTTTTGAGGTTTCAAGTATGTTGCTGTGTCAGCAATCCTTGAGGGATCGAATATCACGATGTCTGCTGCCATTCCTTTTCGGAGCAAACCCCGGTCCCTAAGCCCTAGCTTGTTGGCTGGAAAAGCTGTCATCTTTCTGATAGCGTCCTCCAGACTGAGCACGCGTTTCTCCCTGACGTATCTTCCCAACACTCTTGGGAAGGTTCCAAAGCTTCTGGGGTGAGGCTTTCCCTTACTCAGAGGGCCTCTTGTCGATATGGAATATCCGTCTGAGCCAATCATCGATAGAGGGCTCTGCAGGACTCGTTCCACATCTTCTTCGCACATGTCCTCGACGACGACACTTACCATTGCCTTCCCTTCGATCAGCATGTCGAAAATAGCTTCGTAAGGGTCGCATCCTCTCGATCGCGATATCTGCTGAATGGTTTCTCCGACGAGCGATGGTTTCTGCACGAAGCTTGATATCATGAACCTGTCCCACGAGGCCCCTTTCGTCATGCTCTCCCAGTTCCGAACACCCTTTTGCATCTGCTTCTTCAGTTTCCTACGGATCGCAGGGTTCTTCAGTCGTTTAATCAAGCGTTCAGTTCCGCCCTCGTGTGCCCAAGGTGGTATAGCTGCAGAAAGAAACGTGTTGTATGCTGTGTAAGGGTAGACATCAACCGTAGCATCGAGCCCGTCTTTTCTTGCGTTGGATATTTTCCGGAGGGTCCGCGTAACTTTGCCCCAATTCCTTCTGCCGCAGGCCTTGTGGTGAGAAGGCTGTATCGGGATGCCCGCTTCGCGGCCTACGGTCAAAGCCTCATCAATGGCTTGCTCTAGCCGATCACTTTCATCCCTTATGTGGCTCGCGTAGATGCCCCCGTACTGCGCGGCCACGCGAGCGAGCTTTACGAGTTCGTCGAGTTTGGCGTAACTGCCTGGGACGTAGAATAGGCCTGAGGAAATGCCAAAGGCCCCTTCGCGCATGCACTTCGCCACGAGCCCCTGCATCAGTCTCATCTCGCGATTCGTGGGAGCCCGGTTTTCGAAACCCATCACAGAAGTTCTTACTGTGCCATGCCCAGCGAGACAGGCCACATTCAGGACCACCCCTCGGCGCTGAAGTGTATGCATGTATTCAGACAGGCTGGACCAAGTGACCCTCAACCCATACTCGTCGGCCATGGCCTGCTCAGCCGCAACCGCTTCCCCCTCAAGGGGCGCAGCTGATTCACCGCAATTCCCGATGACCTCTGTAGTCACCCCCTGTCTGATCTTGCTCTCAGCCTCAGCCCCTGCCAGGAGCGTCAAGTCTGAGTGGCTGTGCATGTCGATGAAGCCTGGACATACAACGAAAGCCTTCGCGTCTATCACCTGTTTCGCGTCTTTCATCTCAAACGATGTGATCGCACTGATTCCGTCATCCTTGACGCCGATGTTGGCCCGATACCATGGATTGCCCGTCCCGTCGACTATGAATCCGTTTTCAATGAGTAAATCGACGCTCAACAAAACTGCCTCCTCTCAAGAACCGTTTCTCGAAAGAATGATCGAGATAGGAAGAACGCCGTTGGAGTGAGCAAATCGAGAACCAGCATGTGGTTGCTAAGCATTTTCCCTCACACTGATCGGTTCTGCTATGAGATGCTTTCTGACCATGTTCTCGTCTACGGTTACGCCTAGCCCGGGACCCTCTGCAACTTGGACAACGGGAACCCCATCCTGGACAACAGTCTGGATAGGGGTAGCGATGCTCACTGTGGTCCCCCAGTATATCTCGGTGGGGGAGTAGGCATCCCACAGCTTGATTCCGGGCAATCCTTTGATTAGACTCAGGTTCGCGGCCCAGCCGACCTCGCTCTCCCATGATGTTCCCATGTGACACGGTATCCCGTGCGCTGAACAGAGTTCAACCAGTTCCTTGATGCGCAAGAGACCGCCGGCTTTCATGATCTTCACGCTGATCAAGTCGCAGGCCTCCAGCGCTATCGCGGACAACGCGTCGTGGACGTCATGAACACTTTCGTCAAGCATTATGGGCACGCGTGTGACTTTTCTAAGCAAAGCGCTTCCCCTCAAATCCTTGGTAGGAAGAGGCTGTTCTACCATCGATATGTCGTACCTTTCCACGCGCTTGATCAGCTTGAAAGCCGTCGAGTAGTTGTGCCAGCCCTGATTTGCGTCCAACCTGATTTCCACATCAGGACCCACAGCCTCTCGAATTCGCTTGACCTTCCCCACATCTTCATCGAAGCCCTCACCCACTTTGACCTTCAAGCACCTTACCCCTCCGGCAACGGCCGCTTGACAGCTTTTCAGGACCTCGTCCGGCGGGCCGAACACTATTTCGGGCACTTCAAAGATGCTCGAATTGAAACCTCCTCCTAGAAGATCATGAACAGTCTCGCCGACAGCTTTCCCGATGACATCAAAACACGCCATATCAAGCGCTGCTTTGGCAGCCGTATTCTTGACTAAGGCCATGTCCATTCGGTTGTGAATTGCCCGCAAGGCGAAAGGATTCTGGCCGAGAATGGCGGGTCCCAAAAAGTTCTTGATGGCGCCAAGTATGCTGTCGACAGTTTCGCCGGTAAAGACCGGGTCTGTTACAGCTTCCCCGAAACCGACAAAGTTCCCGGCCTTCAGCTTCACCAGCATGCTCTCGCAGTACTGATATTCCGAAGAAGCTATCCCAGCTGGTTTCTTGAAGGGAATTCTCAGCGGAAATACCTGTATCTCCTCTATCCTCAAGGCTTACTCACAAAACTCCAAATGCTTGTTGCAGGATGCTCATAATATGTGTTCAACGGAACTAAGCTTGTCGCGTTGACTTTACGATTTGCATATAGACCGAGAGTTTTGCTGCGCGAAAAATCTGGCGCTTCAATATGCCGAGTGCCTAGGAGATGATGTTTTTAACGGCGGACGGTTGGTCAGAAACTCGAAGCCTGAGATAGGAATTGGCTGAAACCAGGATCCTGTTTGCGAGCGACCTGCACGGCAGCGAAACCTATTTCGAAAAGATTCTTTCGGTGGCAAAGAGTTACAGCGTGAATATACTTCTAATCTCTGGAGACTTGACTGGAAAAGCCATAGTTCCGATTGTGAAGCTCGACAATAACGTCTACGTTACGAATTTCTTCGGCCGCGATTACCGCATTGGCGAGGACGAGCTTCCGGCTCTGCAGAAGGACATTAGGAAGGTTGGCTACTACTATTTTCTCTGCAGCCGAAATGAGTATGAGGAATTTAGAGGTGAGCCGGGGCGCATTGATAGGCTGTTCGACAAGATGATGCAGGACACAGTAGATATCTGGGTTCGAAAGATAGAGGAAGTCCTGCCTGAAAATATTCGTGTCATCATGAACCCGGGCAATGATGATTCCTTTGCCGTCGACGAAGCACTGAAACGGTCCAAGCGAACAGAGTACACCATCGGAAAAGCAGTCGATTTGGATGATAAGCATGCATTGGTCGGCTGCGAGTGGGTTAATCCGACCCCCTGGAACTCGCCGCGCGAATGCAGCGAGCAGGAGCTGGAGAAGAAGCTTCGTGCGGAAATCTCCCTGGCATCGGATATGAGCCACCTGATCTGCGACTTTCACGCGCCACCCCATAATACTCCGTTGGACTTGGCGCCGAAACTGGGGAAGGACTTGCAACCAAAATTGTTCTTAGGTCAGCCTGTCTTTGATCATGTTGGCAGTAAGGCGGTGAGGAAGGTTATCGAACAATTTCAACCGAGGATGGGTTTACATGGGCATATTCACGAGTCTGCTGGAATATGCACTATTGGCAAGACCACATGCGTTAACCCTGGTTCGGAGTACACCGAAGGCATAATGCACGGCTACCTGCTTACTCTGACGCCCGACAAGATCGATTACCAGCCCATCATGGGTGGCTAGTTAAGTCGGACATGGTACTTTTCTGAACTTCGTACGGTAGCCCGAAGCAGTCGAGGTTCTCTAATCCAGAGAAGTCGCTGCACGCACACAATTTCTCGAAAGTGCGAGCGCCGAAAATTATTACTCGTATTTTTGGCGCTCGTAACTTTCGTCCTATACACACAGCATTAAATATGGTTGGGAGTCCAACTACCCTTTTTGGGGAAAATTCTTGACTGAAGAGGTGAAAGTTGAACTTTTCCTCAGAAAAGCAACAGGGCTAGTGAAAGAAGTCGGTCCCGTCGGCGCATTCATTCTACCTTGGGCAACCATGGCAGGCAGCGGCATCACATTCTACTCCATCCAAGTCATCTACTACTATCCGCAGGGAAGCGTGCCACTGGCATTCCTGATGGTTGGAGTCCCAACAATCCTTAACGCTGTTGTGATCGCGATCTTGGGTGTCTGTACACCGCGGTCAGCTGGCGGATATGTGTGGTCGACGCGTTTCGTAGATCCGTTCTTCGGCTGGTTTGGTTCGGGCTGGATCTACTGGCTGTCGTACGTGTTTACAGTTGCGTTGGTCTCTTATGTTTTGGGAAGCGTCTATTCAGTGATCTTCATTATCATGGGTTCCGCGTCAGGCATCACGCCCCTCCATGATTTCGGCGTGGCTCTGCAGACGAACGTTGGTCTCCAGCAGACTTTCATTATCATCACGGTGATAATCACCGGCATAGTCGCTATTATCGAGATCAAACATTACATGAAGATTCTCTTCGTTATCTGGGGCCTTAACACCCTCGGCCTCGTCGTGTCGATGTTTCTCTTTGCAAGCAACAACCCGAGCACGGTACCGGGCGTCTGGAACAGCGTTTGGGGCGCAGGCTCGTATGAAACCATCAACAGCCTAGCAGCAAAGTACGATATAGGGAGCTACATTTCTGGTACGTCCAAGGGCCTATTCGACGACACACTCTCCATCGTGGCATACATCTTCTGGGCTATCACTGGGTATGAGACGGTTGGGTACGTGGCGGGCGAGATCCGCAAACCTCGAGTCTCGTTCCTCTATTGGTTCATGGCAGGCATGGTCGTAACGGTTCTGTGGTATGCAGGCGTAACCGCGTTGGCCTATAATGCGTACGGTGATTTCATTCTGAAGTACAATTTTGTCTACAACCTGTACTCAGGAGGCCAACTCGCAGCCGAGGAAGCAGCTAAGGTTGCGTCGTACATGTTGACACCATCTATGCCTCTTTTCTCAGCCAGCCTGACAAAGGTGCCCGTCCTTCAGATTCTCGCCGCATGGTGGTTCTGGCCCATAAGCGTCGCCTTAGTCAGCTACTTGGTCGCAACAAGAAGCATGTTCGGAATGGCCTTCGACAGGATGTTCCCTGAAGCCTTCGGTGCAGTAAACGACCGGACCCACACACCGATCAAGGCGACACTCTTCACACTCGTGATAAGCATTATCTGGGCGCTAGTCATGTTCACAGCCTTCGGCTACTTGGTCAGCGCCGCCAACACAAGCTTCTGGACGGCATTCTACTACCTAATCTACAGCGCGGCAGCCATCGCACTCCCGTATAAGCGGCCGGACATCTGGGAGAAAGGCGTCAAGCGCCGGATTTTCGGTATACCCGAGTCAACTCTGATAGGTGCACTGTCAGCAGCTGGAATGCTGTGGATTTTGGCCCTAAGTAGCCTAGGCATCTCACTGCTCGCGTGGAACGTTTCGTCTCTGTGGATGCTGATAGGGATACTGATCTTCGTCTACTACGTGCACAAGAACATGAAGCGCGGCATCAACATCGCTAGCATCTACCAGGAGATTCCACCACCTTAGAGGCATGCGAACCTAGCCCTTCCTTTTTTATTTCCCCTCTTTCTTTCCCTTCATGTTGGACTAGCCATATGACTGAGACCGACATCCTGAAAGAAGCCGAACGAATAATCGCAAGCGCTCAGAGCCAAAACATCATCCTACGCCTTCTTGGCGGTACTGCAATCGCCGTCCACTGCCCGAGCGCAACGCACCGGGCCATCGCCAGAACTTACCCTGACATAGACTTGGTCGGCCTCAAGAACCAATCCCGGCTAATCCGCAATTTCCTCCCCACAATCGGATACGAACCGAATGAGATGTTCAATGCGCTCAGGGGTGGAAGTCGGCTAATGTTCTTCGATACCCCGAACAAGAGAAGGATAGACATCTTTCTAGATTATTTTGAGATGTGCCATAGGCTGGAGCTTCGTGATAGGCTTACCATCGACCCTAAGACGCTTTCGCTCGCAGACCTGCTGGCCACCAAACTCCAAGTCGTCAAGACAAATGAGAAGGATATCAAGGATATCGTCGCGATCCTCCTAGACCATGATGTAGGCACAGATGATCAGCCTGAAACCGTGAACGGAAAGCGCTTGGCGAAGCTCTGTGCAGACGACTGGGGAATATACAAGACTTTCACCACTGTTCTTGCTAAGACGACTGTGATGGTTGAGCAATTCGATCTAAACCCCGAAGAGAAGAAAACGGTCAAGGACAGAATGGAACGGATCATCAGGCTAGTCGAGGATGAACCGAAATCCACGAAGTGGAAGATGCGCGCGAGAGTCGGAGAAAAAGTAGCTTGGTATAAGTTACCCGAAGACCTCGCGGAGTAAATGGGAAAACGACTGGAACTTCCAGATGATACGATAAACAAACAGGATTGGCGGGCGTGTGAGCTGACACAGGCAGGTATCAGATCTTGAGCATACGTCCCCTGGCGGTACACCGTGCTTGAATCAATGGTGCAGGACTTCGACAAATACGTGTTGAAGGCCTTGGGAACCAGATGAGTGATGCTAGGCTAAGCCGAGCAAACGCTTGATACTTGGGAAGCGGTCGAGATCCTTGTGCGGAATGTATAGCGCCTTCAGGAATTCAGCCTGAAAGTCTGGCTCGTTTCCAAGATGGAAATATCTAATCTCCTTGGCCAGCCTGCCAGCGACTTCTCGAAGGGCAGTTGACTTCAGCAAGGCACGGGCGCCAGCGCCCGCTGCATTTCCTACGAACCTGATTCTGTTGAGCGGTATGTCATGGTACATGCCTATGTTCCGTGCGCTCTGCGAGTTGAGGTAGGTTCCGAACGCGCCCGCGACGTAGACCTTCTTGATATCCATTGGATCGACCCTGAGATGCCTCATTGACATTAGTACGCCAGTGTACACGGCTGCTTTGGCGAGCTGAATCTGCCGAATGTCCTGTTGCGTCACGACTATGTCCTTGCCGATCGCGGTTCGCTCCTTTTGCGCGATCACGAATTCGGTCGCACCTTTCCGCACTCGGAACTTGGGCCTAGCAACTTCCTTCCTGAATTCGCCACTGGGGTTGATTATTCCGGCTTTCAACATCTCGGCGAGAATATCCACCATGCCAGACCCGCAGATTCCTTTGGGCAATTCCTCTTTTCCAATAGTTCGATAGCCCACGGTCATGTCCGCGGGATCGATCCACATGCTTTCGATTGCGCCTGCAACGGCTCTCATCCCGAAGGTGATTTCGGAGCCCTCTAGGGCAGGCCCGGCGGGCGTAGAGCAAGCTTGGAGTTGATTCCGATCGCCGAGAATTATCTCCACGTTAGTTCCAATATCGACCAGCAGTGTGAGTTCCTCGGCTTTGTAGATCTCAGTGGCTATAGCGTCAGCTATCGCGTCCGCTCCTACGAAGCCGGCGATGTTTGGTGGAGAATGAACGTACGCGCCTTGATTGACTTTGAGGCCCAGATCTTTGGCCGGAACGTCAAGTAGTCGTCCCACCACTGCTGTATAGGGCGACAGCCCAACTGACTTTGGATTGATGTTGAAGAACAAATGGTGCATTGCCGTGTTGCCCACTGCGACAATGTCGTAGATATCATGCTCCTGCGCGCCCAGTTTCCTGCGCGCCTGGGAAATCATATGATTGATGGAATCGACCACGATCTCGTGTAACTCTCCGAGGTTCTCCTGACCCTTCATCGCATGGGTGATGCGTGTAATCACGTCAGCACCATATTTCACCTGAGGATTGACCTCTGAAACCGTGGCCACGCTGCGACCCGTTTTCAGGTCCACAAGGTATCCTGCCAGCTTCGTTGTGCCTATATCAACAGCGAACCCGAATAGCCGATCTGTGGTGTCACCTGGCTCGACTGCGATGACTTCGTCCCCTCTCACGGTCAGGGTTGTTTTCCAATCGGATTCGCGAAGTGCAAGAGGTAGCGCCTTCAACGCTCCATAAGCCATGGAACCCAGCTCGAGTCCCAACCGCTGTCTGGCAACATCGAAAAGGCGCTCCGTATCAGCCCTGAGATCCCTCACATCGGATTTAGGCAGGTCTACGCAGAATTTCCTGACAATCGGCGACAACGGAGCATCGGGTTCCAGTCCGCCAACAATTAGTCTCTGAAGGCCAAGCTGGCTCTCCGGGGGAACTTCAACAATGACGCCCCCTCCGCCTAAGATAGACACGCAGCAACTTAGCCGGTACCCTGAACCCAGTTCGGCATCGGAAAGAAACTTTTTCTCAGAATCCTTCACCGAAGAGAGTAACCGCGCGCCTTCCCTGACTATTATCCGGCACTTACCGCACGTTTCCCGCCCTCCACAAGGGGCATCAACGTCAACCCCAGCGGTTTGTGCTAACTCCAGAACGCTGCCTCTGCGCCCCTCAACTTTTCTGCCCGACGGTTCGAATAGAATTGACTCTTGCGACTCCGAGATAGAACCAGCGCCTGAAGCGCCCTTCCTACTGAGATCCCCCAACTCCTTCGCTACTTCCAGCTGGTTCCATCAATTGAACATTCGATAGCGCGTACACGCCTTGGAAATCATAGGCGTGCAGAATCTTGGCGTACTTGTAATTATGCGCTTCGAAGATGAACCGGGTGTTGACGGGAGGCAGTTGAAGAGGCGCAGGCTCAGGCTGGACCAAGCGGCAGTTTGTCTATGCCGTGGTCCTTCATGATTCTTTTCGCGACCGCATCCAAGTCCTTCTCGTTTTCTTTTGGCAGAGGCTCTGGTTTGTGGTCTCTGATTATTTTTTGAGCAATTTCATTTGCCCTTCGGAAGCTGTCCTTCGACCCCTGCTCTTTCCAGAGTTTCAGATCCTGTCTATCGACCAGCTCGGATGGGATGAAGAGTTCCTTATTGAACCATTCCAGAGTATGCTTGTCGGCGAGGTAATGGCCTCCGGCTCCAACTCTTCGGATTACTTCGACGGCCATGGTCTGGTCGTTCACATCGACGCCTCTTATGAGCCTCAGAGCCATTCCGCAGATGACATCATCTATCACAAGCTTCTCGAAGCTCTGGCAATTCTCAAGATTCAGCATGCCTGGGCCGGAAATGACATTGATTCCCGCAAGCGCGCCCAAGAGTATTCCTGCCGCGGATTCGAAGCCGGCTTGCGCGTCGACTACCTTTGTATCGCTTAAGCCCAGGTACATGTGCGTTGGAAGGCCGTAGTGTTTACCAATTTGGGCGTAAGCGCAACCCATCATGATGGTTTCTATGGCGCCCAAACGAGCGGTACAGTGTCGCATGTCGAAAGTGGTGGGCGAGCCCCCGTAGATGACCGGTGCCCCGGGTTTGGTGAGTTGCGAAATGACCAACCCACTTAGGAACTCAGCGTTGAAT
>CAZYOZ010000004.1:0-13719 GCA_964649235.1 uncultured Candidatus Bathyarchaeia archaeon | reverse complement strand
CCCGTCCGCCCCCTTGAAGTGGGGAGAGTTCATCGTTCAGAACCTTATGGACTGTGCCCATAAGGTTCTGAACGATGAACTCTCCCCACTTCAAGGGGGCGGACGGGCATATGTCGAAGATGGCCATGGGTTTTCGAGCAAGCTCCCTCTCTCCACCGACGACGGCAACGAGCATGTCCTTCATGTCGTAAAGGCCGTCGATGCTGAAGCTTCCTGTTACGATTGTTTTGGGCGAGTTCTTCAGGACGATGTATAGCCTATAGCGGTCAACAATCGTGTCCGGGACGTCTGAAACGACTAATGCCGTGCTCTGCGCTTGAATGTGTTCCAAGCCATCAGCAAGCCGCACAAGATCAGCGAGATCCTTTGAGACTGGCCGCCTGACTTCCTGAGTCTCCGAGTCGAGCAGATAGTAAGCGGTTGAGCCTGGGTCGTAATGAACCCGATTACTCTCGAGCATCAGATCGTGTTTTCCGTCGCGGCTGTACAACCTGATCGTTGATGGTACTTTCACCATCGCTTCGTTTACGAGATGCTGTGGGATGCGTGCGATCTTTCTTGTGGCGTCGATGTCAGAACCTGCGTCGGCGACCAATTTTAGAGCATTATCGCTCTGAATGATTACGCCAACTTCTTCTAGGATCTTGAGTGATGCAAGATGGATATGCTCGATCTCTTCCTTCGATAACAACTGGAACATGGGATGGTCTGAGTAAGAATCAGCCAATGCGATTACCCAGTTCGCCAGCGTCAGACTCTTCAAATAATCTATAGGCCGTGGCCCGTGATAGGCTGAGAAAACCAGCAACAACGTTCAAAACGCAGGGTCGGGAAGGCTGAGCAGCACGGCAGGATGATTAGTGGTTGTCTGAGCAAGCCAAGCTAGATGATGTGGTCAACTCGATTCAAACTTTTGATCCTGACAAGGTCATGGATGCAACAAAGAAGGCCTTGGACGCAGGCATCGACCCGTTGAAGATTATCCAAGATGGCCTAACGAAGGGCCTGAGGATTGTGGGCAAGAAGTTCGAAGACGGAGAACTGTTCTTGATGCATCTGGTGGCCGCGGCTGAGGCCTGTAAAAAGACCTTGAACGAGATGCTTGAGCCAAGAATCGTGGGACGCAAAAATGAGCGAAAGTCCTTGGGCAAGATCGTCATAGGAACTGTTGCTGGGGATATTCACGATATCGGTAAGAACATTGTGGCTTCAATGCTGTTTGCTGCAGGTTTCGAGGTGCACGATTTGGGTAAGGATATACCAGTCAGCCAATTCATCGACAGACTCAAGGAAGTTGATGCAAATGTTGTGGCCTCCTCAGCTCTGTTGAGCACGACCATGCCCATGCAGCGTGAGATCGTGAAAGCCCTAGTTCACGATGGCCTGCGGAATAAGGCTAAGGTTCTGGTTGGCGGTGCCCCAGTCACTCAGGATTGGGCTAGGGAGATCGGTGCTGACGGCTTTGCGGAGAACGCGGTTGAAGCGGTGAACGTGACCAAGCGACTCCTCAGTGCAAACTGAAGAGCGGCACTGGGGACTCAGCAGCCAGAAGGCCCGGATCTTGAACCCTTCCACGTAATCACTCCGCTAGGTTCTCGAAGTTCAAGCCTGATTCCGAGCCATGACAGCTTAATATTGAGCGGTTCGTTTCAGACAACCCGGCGAGGAGCTTTGCTGACTCTCCCTCGCGTTATTCGCAGAATCAGGGGAGGCATGCAGAGGTAGTGACATAGCTTGTCAGCGTTCTCCACTGGCAGACTGGTTTTGAGTTCGATGGCAAGGGAGGTGAAAGGCGATTGGAATATGCCACTAGAAGCGGCAGCGGAGTAATGATTACGATGACCAAAGAACAGATACGTGCTGACTTAGAGGCAGGTTCAAAGGACGCGGCCGAAAAAGGGCATGTCGTGGCACTCTCAGCCGACGAATTGGATCGTGTCTTGGACATCATCTTGGAGCCCACGAAAATTGTCGGAATCGAGCGTGGAAGAGAGATAGTGCTGTCACGTGACGGAGGCGTGCTGAAGTACACCGGCTGTACGCGATACGCCGGCGCTCCCATATCAAAGGAACAAGGAATCATTGTCGGAGAACGAATTCTTGGCCTTGACACTATGGAACTTGGCCACGCAGATTACAGCTTCAAACCCTGCAAGCCCATAGCGTACGACGAAGCTCATCATATGGAAAACGCTCAGATGTGGAGCATTGTACCACTGTTCTACGGGGCTATGCCAAACCTGGGAACCTACTATCAGAGTCTAGGGGGACGATGGCCGACACCTACAGAACTGCTCAGCCAAGGGAAGATTAAGGAGTCAAGAGAAGCGCAGGAGCGAGCTGCAGACGACCTAATCAAGGATATTGTGTATGTTGCAAGAATCATGGACCAGTCCGGCGCAGACGGATTGAATTTCGATACAACGGCTGCTGCAGGCGACGCTGAATTCTACGCGACTCTCCGGGCCGTGGAGCAATTGAAGAATGAGACCGGCCTCGCCGTGGAAGTTGGAATGGCCGGAGAAATGATCTTAGGCATGCACTGCGAACTTGAGTACGGCGGGAAACGTTTAGCAGGCCTATGGCCACACGAGCAAGGTAAGTTGGTTGAAAAGGCTGGGGCAAGCATATTCGGACCGGTCGTGAACACTAGAGCTACGAAATCTTTCGCTTGGAACCTAGGCAGGGCGCTAACATTCATCAAAGCAGTCGGCAAAACAGTTCAGATACCGATTCACGTCAACATGGGCATGGGTGTCTGTGGCGTACCTATGGCGGAGATTCCGCCGGTAGACGCAGTCACTAGGGCTGCAAAGGCAATGATTACAGTGGCAGACATTGATGGCATATAGGTAGGGGTTGGCGACGTGGGAGGCATGGACCTGCCCTACAGATTCTGCTTTGGCATGGGTGGAATCAGAACCGCGGGAGACCTTGTCGCAAGAGCCCAGATGGAAAGGAAAATGAAAATACACGATGCGAAGGCATATGTCGCAAAGAAGCTTGATGTAGACGTCACGACACTAGCAGACGAGTGTGCTATGACGGAGCTCAGGAAGAAACTCGATATCGGCTTGATCATAGCGCTGACAGGATACGCAAAGGGCCTTGCAGCTAAGGCCAGAATCGCACGAATATGCGATTTCAAGATAAATTCCGTCACAAAACTCTTCGAGAAAACTGCAGTCAACAAGACGTAACGTCGCCAACTTCGGAACAATCGAGCGTTTGTCGACAAACGTTCGATCGAACGTCCGCGCCAGAGACTCGACACGAGAGAACCGAGCAGCTCGGTCCGAAGGCCGAGGATGAATTAGCCCCGTCAGAGCGGGGCTGGCGCTTCATTTTTCGTACCCAGAGGGTCTGACCAAGATGAGCAACAGGACTCTCGATAGAATAAGTACGACAAGCACTTATGATGAACTTAGACGCTTGATTCGCTTCGTGTTCTCCTTTGTCCGAATCAGCCGAGAAATCTGCGAAACAGGATTTTCCTTAGGCGCAGAACCATGAGCAGACACAAAGCGGTGTTATGGAATGACTAATCAAACGCTTACTGCGGTTGAGGGGCTAAAGGTTGGTCATGCCGAGGACCTGCAAGTTCGGACCGGCTGTACAGTAGTGCTGTTTGATCCAGAGGCTGATACAGCGTGCGACGCGCGAGGAGGCTGGCCTGGAACTTACGACACCCATTCAATTGACATAGGCAAGACGTTTGTGAAGAAACACGCCGTCTTTCTTACTGGCGGCGACGTCTTTGGTTTTGACGCGGCAATCGGCATCAGAAGGTTTCTCTTGGAGCATGGTATCGCGGCTCGTACTGGAGCTGGGAAAGTTCCCGGCATAGTTGGCGCGAACATCTATGATTTGGAGTTCGCATCCGGCCAAGAAGTCGAATACTCTCAACTTGGCTATTCTGCATGCCTCAACGCGTCCTCGCTCCCCGTGGCGGAGGGCAACGTTGGAGCCGGCATGGGGGCCACGGTTGGAAAACTCAAGGGCTTGGAGTTCGCATGCAAAGGCGGCTGCGGGTCGATTGCAGTGGAGTTACCCGACAACATTGTCGTAGGCGCATTGGTCGTAACAAATGCATTGGGGAACGTCTACGATTTCGAAACTGGCCAGATCCTTGCTGGTGTCAGAGGCTACGGCGGAGGCTTTGTGCAGTTCGAGGATATTGTAGCCGACTATATGCAGGATGGTAAACCAAACAGTACCACAATAGGAATTGTGGCCACAAATGCGGATTTATCCCATGAGCAACTCATCAAAGTGGCACAGATGTCGCATGATGGTCTGGCTATGTCGATCAGACCCGTACACATGTCGAGAGATGGAGATACAATCTTTGCCGTTTCGACTGCGAAAACAAGCGAGACGCACCAGCGCGCCACCGTGGATGCCATCGGCTATATGGGCGCGCGTTGTGTGGCGGTTGCAGTTGCAAGAGCCGTCAAAGCTGCAAAGAGTCTGTCTAACACGCCTAGCATGAATGATTTGAAGACGTAACCGAGTTATTGTCTATGAGAGCCTGCTCTCATACCTGAAAGACCGGAGGCATTCGGGTATTTTATGAGTACAAATGACATGCGACGTGCCTCCCGGACTTGGCCTCGAGCAGCTGAGGTTCAACTTTTCTGCAGACATCCATGACGTAGGGGCATCGCGGATGAAACCTGCACCCCGGTGGAGGATCCATCGGGTTGGGTGCCTCGCCGCTGATATTTGCTTCGCTTCGTTCGGCTCTTGGATCAGGGACGGGGACCGCTGAAATCAGAGCCATGTTGTAGGGATGCAGAGGCCCCTTCACACAGTCTTCCATGGGGCCCATTTCAACAATTTTTCCTAAGTACATTATCGCGGCGCGATCGCACATGTGCCTTGCCACTGCCAGATCATGTGTTATGAAAAGGTACGAAATACGGTACTGCTCTCGAAGCCTAAGCATGAGAGCCAAGATTTCGGCGCGGAGGGAGACATCAAGCATGGATACTGGTTCGTCGGCTACTATGAACTCGGGTTTCAGAATCAGAGCCCTTGCGATAGCTAGCCTCTGCCTCTGTCCCCCGCTCAGCTCGTGCGGGAATCTGTTCATGAATTCCTGCGGTGGCACAAGGTCAACCTCCTCAAGCGCCCCAGCCACGAGTTCCTCCACGCGCTGGCTCCCAGCCACGCCGTGAATTCTCAACGGCTCCGCAACGATGCCTAAGACAGTCATTCGAGGATGAAGGGAATCGTAGGGATCTTGGTAGATTATCTGCATCTTCTTTCGCAGAAGCTTCATCTCGCGCCGCTCTAGACCCAGAATCTCTGTATCCTTGAAGTAGATTTTCCCAGAAGGCTCGATAAGGCGCAGAATAGACCTACCTGTAGTGGTCTTTCCGCATCCGCTCTCTCCTAGAAGACCGAAAACCGCGTGCTCTTCAATATCAAAGCTTACGTCGTCAACTGCTCTTACGTAGCGTTGTTCGCCTCCTCTGAGGGAAGCGATCAGGCCTTTTCTGACGGGAAACCATTTCCTTAGGTTTTCAACCCTCAGGAGAGGTTTGGACACCGTGGTTTCCTATCCTCCACTTATGAGGTGGCATGCCGCATAGTGGTTATCCAGCTTCGTGAGGGACGGGTCTTTCCTTCTACATAGGTCAAAGGCGTAGGGACATCTTGGATGGAATCGACACCCAGTGGGTGGGACTAGTAAGTCGGGCGGTTGCCCTGGAATTGAGACTAGACTCTTCTTTTCGCCTGCAATGCTCGGTATGGCCCGCGTGAGGCCCTGAGTGTAGGGATGACTTGGATTTGTGAACACGTCAACCACGCCGCCGATTTCAACAATTTTGCCGGCGTACATTATCGCGACCCTGTTGCAGATATCCGCAATAAGGGACGGATCATGGGATACAAGAATCATTGACAGGTTCAGGGTTTTTCGTAGATTCTTGATCAGCTTCAGGATTTGGGCTTGAACAAGAACATCGAGCGCAGTAGTAGGTTCGTCGGCAATGACTAGGTCCGGGTCGCAAGCCAATGCCATAGCTATTACAATTCTCTGTTTCATCCCGCCACTCAGCTCGTGAGGATAGTGATCAGCTCTGCTGGGATCTATGCCGACTAGCGTCAATACTTCCCTGACGCGTGCTCTGGCCACATTCTTCTCGACACCTTTGTGGAGCATTATGGCTTCGCCGATCTGATCGCCAACCTTGAAAACCGGGTTCAGAACATTCATCGAGCCCTGGAAGACCATCGCTATCTTTTTCCATCGGTGATTCTTCCGAAATTCCTCTTCGGTGAGTTTGGTCAGATCAACGCCGTCGAAGAACACGCCTCCCGAAACGATTTTTCCAGATCTGGGGATTAGCCTCATCATGGCAAGGACAGTAGTACTCTTGCCGCATCCAGACTCACCAGCAATGCCAAGGGAATCGCCCTTCTCAAGCGCGAAACTCACCCCGTCAACAGCCTTCACGGGCCCCTTACGTGTATAGTAGAAAACTCTCAGGTCATCGACTTCAAGGAGAGCTTTGTTATCCCGATCGCTCGTGAGACGCGCGCTGGATGCCACCGCCGCCTCCTCGTCATTTACATAAGGAAGCGGACTTCTAGAGCTTGTGCCGCATACCGAATGCCTGACTGGGGCGCGTATTCGCGATCGATTCGATCTATAGTACGGTGAAGAATTCATACTATACATAATGTAATAGCACGCGTTTAATATCCGGCTCGACTGCGCGCCTCCGTTCAAGACTTGCCTTGAAGCTTGTTAAGAGAGTTCTGATTGTGGCGGTCCTGTTTTCAACTCTGAGTCTTTTGTTTGCTCCTGCGGTCAGATCCGCTCCCGAGAGAGTCGTCTTGAGGAATACCACGCTCTTGGAGGACCTAACATCATTGAATCCATTGGTCGGAAATTCCATCACGGACTGGTGGGTTTACATGATTCTCTACGACAGACTCGCAGCCTATCTTCCACCGGATCTCCACACCGAGCCATGGCTGGCAGAGAGTTGGGAAGTGGACGCGAGTGGAACAACCTGGACCCTCCACCTCGTGAAGAACGCTGTATGGCATGACGGGACACCATTCACATCTGATGATGTGAAATTCACGTACGAGTACGTCAAGCAACGCGAAGTTTCCATATGGCTGGACGAAGTCCAAGATGTGACAGAGGTTCAAGCGCCGGATCCTTACACTGTCATTATCAAGACCACGGGACCGTTGAGCAACTTTCCGTCCTACGTACTGGCACGGATGCCCATAGTACCAAAACACGTTTGGGAAACAATAGACAAACCGAAGGAGTACGCGAACCAAAACCCCATCGGAAGCGGGCCTTTCAAACTTCTAGAGTACAAACCTGGAGAATACATCAGGTTCGAAGCATTCGATGCCTACTGGAAGGGGCGACCCCAGATAGATGAGCTCTTGGCGAAAATAGCGGTGCCTTCAGACGTAGCTGTTGCAGAAGTGAAGAAAGGCGACTTGGATCTGATCGGCGTCGACACGCCGTATGTCAGAGAAGTCGAATCTGACCCCAACCTGAAAGTCAGCGTCTCTAAGGGCATTTACTACGATCATCTACTGCTCAATTGCAAGAAATATCCACTCAGCATAGTTGAGTTCAGGCGCGCGATGGCATACGCGATCGACAGACAGGAGCTCGTAAACAGAGTATTGCTAGGTCACGGCGAAGTCGTAGATGCCCCCGGTGGAGTTCCGGGGCTGGCCTTTTGGTACAATAAGGAAGTTACGAAGTACCCCTATGACGTTGAGAAAGCAAAGTCCATTCTGGATGAGCTAGGATTCAAAGATCGTAATGGCGATGGCTTTCGAGAAACTCCAGAAGGTTCTGAGCTTAAGATCGAACTACTCAACCTAGCCGGGTATCCTCCGTACGTCAGGATGGGCGACATCATATCGCAAGAGCTTGCCCAAGTAGGCATAAGAGCCATCAACAGACCGGTGGAGTGGGCAGCCCAGTCAAAGGCAGCAAATGAACGAACCTTTGACGTTCTGGTTTGGGGATGGACGATTTCCCCTGAGCCGGCCCAATACTTGGGCACATTCGTTGCGAAGGAGCCGTACTGGAGTGCTGGGGAAATGGAAAACCAGACCTTCAACGATGTCTTCGCGCAACAGAAGGCCGAACTAGATCAAAACAAACGGCAGCAGTTAATATTCAAACTCCAAGAAATCTTGGCCCAGCAACTGCCCGTAATACCAATCTGGGTCATGGATGTCATCGAGGCCTACAGAGCGGACAGGTTTACTGGCTTCATCGCAATGCCCATGGGAATAGGTGGAATATACAACAAAGCTACATGGCTGAGTGTGCGCCCAGTCGTCACGCCTCAGACCACGACCACAGCCCAACCTCCTCCTACGCCAGGTCCAGTTGAGGTAGTTCCGACTTGGGTCTACGTAGTCGTCCCTGCACTGATCATAGTTGCAGTTGCATCGCTAGCAGCCTTGATCGTGAAAAGAAAACGGTGACTGTTCGTAGTCATCTCTGTTACCGCGGCGGCGTAGTCGCTTTGGTAGCGGAGCCATGAGTGCTTACAAACGCTACCTGGGCCGGAGACTACTCTACACCATCGTCACTTTCTTCATAATTCTGACCATCAATTTCTTGCTACCACGCCTGATGCCCGGAAGCCCGATAGACCGATTTCTCAAGGATCCATCAATCTCCGAGACAGAACGCGAATCGCTCCTGAGGGATTTTGGCTTAGACAAACCTCTCCATATCCAGTTCGTTTACTACGTACTGAATGCTTTGCAGGGCAATCTTGGCATCTCATTTCGATATTACCCGACTACTGTGTCAGCGGTAATCATGTCTAGAATTCCGTGGACCCTGTACCTTCTAGGAATTTCCTACACATTGTCGATAATCATTGGAGCGATTCTAGGGGCCATTGCAGGATGGAGGAGAGGCAGTAAGACAGATGTCATAGCCATCTCGTTGTCGTTTGTCACTCGCTCCATGCCAGTTTACTGGTTCGGCATGATGTTACTGCTGGTCTTCTCGTTCTATTTTGGCATCTTTCCATCATCGGGAGCTTTGACGCCGGGGGCCTCTTACGATACTATCCTCGAGCGCATCGGTGACATACTCCGCCATTCGACGTTACCGGCACTGACGATAGTTTTCGTCCTCATAGGATCCCCGGCGCTCTTGACGAGGAACCTGATTGCTGAAGTCGCGGAAGAACCCTACATCAGCCTAGCCAAAGCAAAGGGTCTACCCAACAGAACCATTCTGTTCAAGCATGGTTTCAGGAACATCATGTTACCACTTTCATCTTACACTGCGATCTTACTTGGTTTCATTGTTAGTGGAGCGGTCTTTACTGAAACAGTCTTCTCATGGCCCGGAGTTGGCAGGCTGATCTACGAGGCCATTCTCACACGAGACTACCCACTGATTCAAGGATGCTTTCTTATAACAACAGTCAGTGTCCTGATGGCGAACTTTGCGGCTGACATTCTCTACTCCTATCTCGACCCAAGGATCAGATCCTAATGAGTACTCGATCATTAGCATCGACGTTTCTCAGCAGCACTTACGCGAGAGTGGGTGTTATTCTGATCATTCCGCCACTTACAATGGCTTTACTGGCGAATTGGATAGCGCCACATGACCCATACATCTTGGTTTGCGATCCTTACCAAAAGCCCAGCGCACTCCTGCCACTCGGTTGCGATGATATAGGACATGACATCCTTTCTCAGCTGATCTTTGGATCACGCATTCCGCTAATCGTTGGTCTGGGTTCGTCAATTCTAGCCACGTCCATCGGAGTTTCCATAGGTATACTTGCGGGCTACATCGGCGAAATTGTTGATACCATCCTGATGAGACTAACCGACATAGTCCTAACAATACCCTACCTAGTTTTCGTCATAGTTCTGGTAGCATACTTGGGTCCTAACTTATGGAACATGATACTTAGCATAGGACTACTGGGCTGGCCGAGTATTGCTAGGATGGTCCGGTCTCAAGTAATCTCGCTCAAAACCCGACTATATGTTGAGGTGGCTGTGGCATTGGGTGCAAGCAGGCGTTACATTATGCTCAGGTACATAGTCTTAGACTTGGTTCCTCTGATCATACCTCTAGCGGTTCTAACCATTCTTGACGGTATCCTTACTGAAGCGGGCCTAAGTTTTCTCGGTTTGGGTGACCCAACGCAGGTCAGCTGGGGTTTGTTGCTGTACTATGCGGCTCTGAGAGGAGGATTCATCACCGGGGCTTGGTGGTGGATTCTTCCGCCAGGCCTAATGATTACAGTTACAAGCCTTGCGATGATGTCCATGAGCCAAGGTCTCGACGATGCATTGAATCCCAAGAAAGGGACAAGATAGGAGAACACATCTCTGACTGACGAAACTGAAGCTCCCTCAAGGAAGGAAGAAGACATAGCTGGACCGAATCTTGTGCTTCTCCATGGGAAAATCGTAACCTGCAATACAAACGATTCAGTTGCTGAAGCAGTCGCTGTAAAGAATGACATCTTAGTGGCAGTGGGCAGGAATTCTTTAATAGAAAACCTTGCAGACCACAGGACCAAAGTCATAGACCTCAAAGGTAGAACAGTTACTCCCGGCCTGATAGACACTCACACCCATTGCGCGAGCACGGGACTCAGTGAGCTACAATACTTGGACCTCGCGTATCCTCGAGTCAAGTCAATTGGAGAATTGGCGAGGGTAGTTTCAGAGAAAGTGGCCAAGGCTGAGAAGGGCGAATGGATTCTTGGCCGCGGCTGGGACGAGGCTCTTCTCGAAGAGAGACGCCCCATTACTAAGTGGGATCTAGATTCCATATCACCCAACAACCCTGTCGTACTGGTCCACACAAGCGGCCATTCTCTAGTCACAAACAGTTACGGTCTGCGCATTGCCGGTATAGGTCGAGAGACGCAATCCCCTCCCGGCTCGACTATCGATGTGAAAGACGGAGAGCCTACCGGTTTCCTGAAAGAAGCCCACGCCATGAACTTGCTTCTCAGAAATGCCCCTGCAGCGACTGTTGATCAAATCAAGAATGCCGTCATAGCGATGGAGAGCAGATGGCTGCAAGAGGGCGTCACAACAATCCGCGATTGTGGAATCTATGGTGATTCGCGAGTTTTTCTTGAAGCCTACGAATCCCTTAACAACAAGTCTGAGCTGAAGCTGAGGGTATGCTTCACATATCCAGTCTCCAACGCTGGAGAATTGAGAAGCGTTCTTGAGCGCATAAAGAAGCCTGACACGGCTATGCTCAGGCACGGAGCGGTCAAGACTTTCTTAGATGGAAGTTGTATGCTCCGAACTGCATGGATGTATGAAACATGGAACAAGAACTATCTTGAACTTGACGATGGTAACAAGGGCTACCCAATCATCGACATCGACGAATTCAAGAAACTTGTTCAGTTCGCAAATGACGAAGGACTACAAGTCTGCATTCATGCCATAGGAGACAAGGCAATAGATATGGCTGTCGAAGCAATTGAGAAAGCTGTCAGTATGAAGCGTGAGGACTGTCGACACAGTCTCGTTCATGCTATCCTGCCACGACGCGAGATCGTCGATAAAATAAGAAGACTTGGGATTGTTATCGAGACTCAGTCCGCATTCATGTACTTCTTGGGGGACAGCTATGCTGGTAATCTCGGACCGAGAAGGGCAAGGGAAGCCTTTCCTTTGAAGACCTTGATTAGCAACGGTGTGACTGTTGGCAACGGATCTGATACTGACGTCTGCCCCTTGGCACCGCGGTACGGCCTCTGGGCTGCGTGTATTAGGAAGCCTTTGAAGGGGCTCTACGGTTTTGGGCCCTTTGGGACAGAAGAATCCCTGACTGCAAGGGAAGCTTTGAGGACCTACACAATTGAGGCTGCCAAGTGTCTACGTTGGGAGCACAAGATCGGCTCGATCGAGGTAGGCAAGTATGCCGATCTGGCTGTCTGGTCGGACGACATGTACAACATACCACCGGACGAACTCAAGGACTTGAGCGTAATGATGACCATCATAGGTGGCGAGATCCTATACCGATCTCCAGAGTGGTGAACAGAGGACGGTGAGGGATTGCCGCTTGCTGACCTAGTTCTACTGAATGGCAAAATCGTGTCAATGGATTCGAAGGATCAAGTCTTTGAGGCAGTCGCGGCCCACCGCGGAAAAATAGTAGCGGTAGGGTCAACAGAAAAGATATCAGAACTCATCGGAAATGAAACACATGTTGTACATCTTCGCGGTAAGACAGTAACCCCTGGCTTAATCGATGCACACAGCCACTTGGCCTTGGCAGGCGTCAACAAGCTAACGAGCTTAGACTTGGCTCATCCTGAGCCTCGTTCCATTACGGATGTTTTGGGAAGAATCAGTGAGAGAATTTCACAGGCAAACCGAGGGGAATGGATTGTCGGAGGCGGCTGGGACGAGGCCATGCTTGAGGAGAAACGCCCCATCACAAGATGGGATCTCGACCCCTTATCACGCGAGAACCCGGTCATACTCCTTCACGCGAGCGGCCATTCCCTCGTCGCGAATACTCTGGCTCTCAAATTGGCTGGTATGGAGGATCCGACATTGGATACTCGTGGTTTCATCGTTGTCGACAAGAACAGAGGGATGACGGGTCTGCTCAAGGAATCTGTTATGGACCTGGTTCTGAGTAGAATTCCTCCCTTCAATGTTAAGCAGCTTGAGGACGGGATTAAGATCGCTCAGGAAGATTGGCTAAGGGATGGAATAACGGCTAACAAGGACCCTGGGCTCTACGGCGACTCCTCTTCGATGGTGCAGGCGTATAGAAGTCTTCTCAGCAAGGGAGAGCTGAAGATCAGGAGCTGCCTCCTGTACAAGGTCGACACGCTTGAGGATGTTCAGCGCGCAGCGCAGCTCGCCGCAGACGCCACTTCTTTCAGCGACATGCTTAGAGTTGTGGGCATCAAGATCTTCCTCGATGGAGCCTCGAGGATAAGGACGGCATGGATGTATGATGAATGGAATCTGGGATACTTTCAAACTGATGTTGGCAATCGAGGTCACCCAGTCATCGACCTGAGCTTATTCAGGAAGATTGTGCAAGAAGCTCACAGGCGCGGGCTTCAGGTCTGCATTCACGCAGTGGGAGACCACGCAGTTGATGTGGCACTAGATTCTATTGACGCCGCGTTAGCAAAGTATCCGCGCCAAGATCATAGACACTCTATGATACATTGTATAGTGCCGACTGCGCAGGCTCTAGCTAGAATGAAGACGCTCGGTATTGTTGTTGAGACTCAGAGCTCTTTCATCTACTTCTTCGGAGACATCTTAGCTGGGAATCTTGGTCCAAGAAGATGCTGGCGAGCGATACCGCTGAAGAGTTACATGAAGGCAGGAATAACAGTCGGCAATAGCGCAGACGCTGATTTTTACCCACATCCGCCCAAGTTTGGGATTTATGCTGCATGCACAAGGAAACCCATGAAGAGACTCTACGGAGACGAGCCATTTGGTACTGATGAGTGCATAACCGTCCACGAAGCCCTCAGAACATACACAAGCATGGCGGCAAAGTGTCTCTTTTGGGAAGACAGCATAGGTACCGTAGAGCTAGGCAAACATGCTGACCTAGTAGTTTGGTCGGAGGACCCTTATGCTGTAGCTCCTGAGAAGCTGAAAGATCTAAAAGTGGCGCTAACGATAGTGGGAGGAAGAATCAGCGCTCAGTCAGGTGCC
>CAZYOZ010000003.1:60798-61308 GCA_964649235.1 uncultured Candidatus Bathyarchaeia archaeon | reverse complement strand
CGTCAGCGGAGCAGGACAAAATGAACTTCTTCCATAGGATAACGAGCTCATTGGTCAAGGCCTCCGAAGGCAGGATGCTTATCCTGTTTTTTGATGACTTCATGTGGGCCGATGATGCTTCAATTGAATTGCTGGCGTTCGTCTCTCGCGAATTGCATAACAAGCCGATTCTGATTTTCGTGGCCTTTCGCGACGCGGAGATTGATGCTCAGACTCCTCTTGCGAAGTACCTGTACCAAGAGGCGCGCGACAAACGGCTGCACGAGATGCGTCTGAAACCTGTCGGTGAGAAAGCTGCGGGACAGATGGTCGAGCATATCGTCGGCAGAGCAGCGAGCTCCCTAGATCTGTTCGGGTTGATCTACGAGAAGACCGGGGGCAATCCATTCTTTATTGAGGAACTGTCTCGTTCAGTCAGAGAGCAGCTACTCGTTCCCGAATACGCGGGTCGGCCGAAAATCCCAGACCTGCAAATACCGACAACTGTCAAAACACTCATTCAGCAGCGAT
>CAZYOZ010000003.1:3669-60788 GCA_964649235.1 uncultured Candidatus Bathyarchaeia archaeon | reverse complement strand
CACATTTGAGCTCCTTCGTGATATAACCGGTCTCTCAGACGAGGTTCTTCTAAACCAGTTGGAGGAAGCTCTTCGAGGCAGAATTCTACGCGAGCACAAGACGTCCAAGGAAGGAACGTTTCTTACATTTCTTCACGCGTTGGTCCACGAGTACCTGCTGCAAGAGATCAGTCTCATCCGTAGGAGGAAGTGTCACGGAAGAATCGCGGATTTGATCCAGGAGAAATATCCAGCTTTAGCTAGCTCCCAACCCGATAAACTTGCCTTCCACTATCTGCGGGCTGGGGTTAACCGTGAGGCCCTCAAGTATACTTTGGAAGCAGCGGAAAGTGCAGAGCGGGTTTATGCCCACAAGGATGCCAAGAAACTGTACGAGCAGGCGTTGGAGCTCATTGAAGATGATCCCGCCCTAGTCAGCCGAGTTAATGAGCGGCTAGGGGACTTGCTATTTCTATCCGGGCAGTATGAAGAAGCTAGATCCATTTACGACATGGCATTAGCGAAAGTTCCGACAGATGATAGGATCCGGCAATCGCGCCTTCACCGCAATATTAGTCATACCTTGACTAGGCAGCACAGGTATGAAGAGGCGCTCGAAGCCTGCAATAGAGCTGAGAGTGCGCTATCGCCCGAACCTACCGAGCACACACAGGAATGGCGAACAGAATGGGTAGACATCCAGATTGACCGCGTCATGGTGCGCTATTGGCAGGGTAAGGTTCCTGAGATGGTCGAACTGGTTGAGAAGATCAGGCCAACCGTCGAGCAATATGGAACAGCGCTTCAACGCGGCCGGTTCTATCAGTGTCTAGTTTCCGTTGTCCTGAGACGGGACCGCTACGTAGGGTCGGAGGAGGCGGTTTCCAGCGCTCAGGCCGCACTGTCAGCGACTCAGGAATCAGGCAATCTCAGGGAAATCGCATGGTCTCGATTTTGGTTAGGATTTGCAAGGCTCTGGAGCGGCAACTTTGAGCAGGCCCAAGAACAGTTGGCAAAGTCGCTGATTGAAGCCGAACGTAGTGGAGACTTGGGAATTCAGGCGCGTTGCCTGAACTACCTAGCTCTCCTTCACAGGAAACGGGGCAGTGTGGAAGAATCCCGCCGCTATATCTCGGATACGTTGGCTGTCGCATTGACGGCACAGATGCCCGAATATGTCGGCATGGCTAGAGGCAACCTCGCGTGGATAGCATGGCGCGAAAGAGACTTGCCAAGAGCAGAGAAGGAAGCCCGCGCTGCTCTCGAACTATTAAGAACCGTGCCCCAAGGGGAGATCTTTGCGTGGACGGCTGTCTGGCCCCTAATTGGCACCGCGCTCGCTGAAGGCAGGCTCGGAGTAGCGATTGAAAATGCACGGATCATGCTCAGGCCTAGACAGCAACCGCTACCCGATGCCCTGACAGCGGTCCTAGAAGAAGCGATTGGCACATGGGAGCAAAATCGGCCGGAAATCACCCGCGCCCAGCTCGAACATGCGACACAAATAGCCGAACAGCTAGGCTACCTCTAAGATGAAGTTAACCTAGCTTGAAGGGAAGCGGCTTCTAGTTCAGCCTGATTTGCAGCTACTTGAACATTCCAGTCGGGTCCTTAGCGTAGTCGTATGATATGATCTCCTCCGGTTTGACGCGAACTATTACGAGTTTCCATAATCCCGAGAGTGCCTGAGCCAGACCCTGGGCCTTCTCTTTTGGCATATACCTCTCGAAAATGGAAATCCTCTTGGGAACCGGGTTCTCATAGTCAAGTTCAGCTTTCCCATAGACCACGACGCCCTTCAGCGGGGGCCCGGGATCGTCTATCAGCACGGTGACCTTGTTGTTCCGTTTCACGTTTCTGACCTTGCGAGTTACATCCTGCGTTCCAAGCAAGATTTCTCCATCCTCATACTTGTACCAGAGTGGGACCGTGTGTATAGTTCCGTCCTCGTTTGTGGTGGACAATCTCGCGATGGTTGCCTGCTTGAGAAAGGATTCAAGTTCAGCAGATGAAAGCGGCGGCATTTGGGGGTAGACCAACTCTTCACCTCCGCCTCGAGATATTGTAACTGTTCGAAGATTTCAAGCATAACCCGCATGCATGCGGGTTCCGATTACTGCGGGGTTAAGAAAGATACCAAGAATGCCGCACGGATATCTTCGAAGTGAGCTGCGCAACATTATATGATTCCAGCTCGTAAGGTCAATGCGCTAGACAACTTCGCCAAAGTGACATCGTAATGTCGTCCAAAGGGAACGAGGAGTTTTGGGGTTTCATCAAGGATCCCATTTACGGGTACATCCGACTGACTGAAGTTGAGAAAAACATCATCGACACCCTCGCCGTTCAGAGGCTTCGAAGAATTAGGCAGCTCGCGGGAGCTGAATATGTTTACCCGGCGGCGAATCACACGAGATTTGAGCATGTACTCGGCGCGATGTATCTCGCTGGCGTCGTGGCAGAGAATCTGCCTGTTCAACATTCGCTCGAGGAGAAGCAGAAGATTCGCCTTGCAGCTCTCTTACACGATGTCGGTCACGCCCCATTCTCGCATCTCTTTGAGCCATTGCTGGTGAAATTCCTTGGCCGAAACCACGAAGAGATGTCAAGCTGGGTTGTTGCAAAGTCAGCCTTGGCTGATGCCATCAGCGACCAGGGATTTGACCCTGGGGAGATGAGTGAGCTTGCGGTCGGAAGGCTGAAGAGTACTGACAAGTCCTTCTTGAATCAGATAATCAGTAGCTCATTCGACGTTGACAAGATGGATTTCGTTGTAAGGGATTCCTATCACACGGGTGCTGGCTACGGTTCCGTTGATGTCTTCAGGCTCATCTACACGATGGATATTCTTGATGGAAACTTGGCTTGCGACATTACCGCGCTACCGACCCTAGAGAGCCTGATTCTCGCACGATTGGAGTCCTTCAGGGCGATCTACTTCCACCGGGCCTGCAGAGCTGTTCAGATGATGCTTCTCAAGGCCCTTGACGCAGCCAAGGATGACCTAGAAATCTTGAATGTGAAGACGCCCGACGAGTACCTAGAATGGGACGACTACACGGTCTGGGCAAAGCTACGAACAAATCCTTCATCGCGTGAAATCATCAACGCACTTTCCGCGCGAAAACTCCTCAAATGCGCCTACGAGAAAACGTTCTTCGCAAAGGACGAGCTTGTTTCAAGTGTCTTTACGAAGGAAAACGTGCGGTTGAAGCTTGAGGAGGAAATCGCAGCCAAGGCGGGTATCTCCGCGTCTGACGTCGGAATCGACGTGCCATCGCTACCGTCAGTGCCCTACCATTACGCGCTGGAAATTGGGCCTATCGACATACCGATCTTCTCAAAGACCCGGTCAGGCGAGAAGATTCCGCAGAAGATAACAGAACTGTCAAAAGTCGTTGATGTACTCAGAGTATTCATGAACATAATCCGCGTCTACTCAACCGAACAGCACAGGGAAATCGTGGCAGAAGCAGCGGCCCAAGTTTTGGGCGAATCTCCGCTCTCCGGCGTCTTGTCATATTGACGTATCTGGGCCAGTCCTCCTGTCAGAACGCGTGAGGGAAATCTTCTCGAGAAGTCTCGCGTAGACTCGGAGAGCCTGCATCTCATCCAGCTCAGTGAACAGTGAAACCATGGCAATTTTGCCAGAGGACCCTGCCAGCCTTTCCGCCAAAGCCCTACTCGTCATAATGTATTTTGCTCCAACCAGCGCGGATGAGCGTCCGACACTGGTTTCCGCAATGCCCGGCATGGCTATCGCAACCGTTCCAAGCCTCACCCTATTCTCAAAGAAGAAGGCAACAACCGCATTCTCCAGCTCAAGGTAATTCACGCGGTAAGTCTTGGAGTCCATCTCGAGTTTGGCTTCGCTCATTTCCAAGGAAATCAACAACCTATTCTATGGTCGAGGCCAAGTTAACTTCGTTTCTCTGTTGACGGTTCAATTTGCTGTGTCTTGGTTTGTTTGCGAGTCCAGTTGTTCCAGTTTTTTGATGATGCAACGCAATACATCTTATCACGCATGCTGAGACGCTGTTCCAGTGGCTGAGGCTCCACGCTTGGCATTGCTTCCGGAGGACATGCGCCACCTAATCAATTACGATGAGAAAGTCATCTGGGCCCTCAAAACGGACGAAACCATAGTCGTGAGCGACCAGCGCCTAATCATATGCAAGTCCAGCGGCCTCGGACTCAAGAAAAGCTTCGTCGACTACCCTTACGCAAACATGCTGAACATCAAACTCGACCGAGGCCTGCGCAAAGCCAGCGTTGAGATTCTCATGCGGTCAGGAATCCAGAACATACGCATAGGAAACCTGAGCAAGAAAGACGCCTACCAGCTGCACAGGATCATTCGTGAAAACATCATTCGAGCCTCAGCTTCGCATTCCGCGCAACCATATCCCGTTATCATACAGACCCCCGAAAGGCCATCTCATGCTGGCCCTGACGGGGAACTTCAATGCAAGAAGTGTGGGCACAGGGTTTCCGATGACTTTTCCATGTGTCCTTTCTGCGGTTATGCCCTGAAGATTGAATGCCCAGAATGCGGCAAACAAGTTGACAGAAAGTTCAAGCTATGCCCCTACTGCGGCGAAGACCTATCCTATGCCGAACAGGTCGACTTGGAGCTCTAGCGCAGCAAAGGTTTCTTCATTAGCCTAAGTCCAACTCCTAAAGCGAACCTTGAGAATAGCAGTCATCTCAGACATACACTCGAACCTAGACGCTTTTCGCGCTGTGATCGAAAAACTTCCTCCACATGACGCTCTCCTTTGTCTAGGAGACGTGGTAGGCTACGGACCGCAACCAAACGAAGTCGTGAAGCAGCTACTTGATCTTTGTCCCACCACTGTGCTGATGGGCAATCACGACTATGCAGTCGTTACCGGTGACACGTCGGGCTTTTCTGAGCATGCAGCGGAAGCAGTGGAGTGGACGAGGCGCAAGATCACCGAGGAGAACTTGCGATATCTTTCAAAGCTAAAAGCTTCGGCAAAGTTGGAGCTCGGAGGTTTCGCGCTAGCCCTGTTCCACGGAAGCCCAAGGGATCCACTATCCGAATACGTTTTTCCGGGAATACCTGACCAAATTGCCAAGTGGCTGATCAAGCAAGCCAAGGCTCCACTCGTGCTTCTAGGCCATACTCACATGCCCATGGCCTACTGGTTTCAAAGCCAGTTGTTAGGCAATCCAGGAAGTGTCGGTCAACCCAGGGACGGGGACGCGCGTGCGAGCTTCGCTATCTTGAACATTTCAGGGCCAAAAATGGCATTCGAAATTCATCGCACCGGCTACGATGTCGATTCCGCCGCGCGCAAAATTACTGCAGCAGGTCTTCCCAGCTTTCTGGCAGAACGCCTATACGTTGGCATGTAAGTCGAAATTCGATGCATCTTTCTGTTGGCCTGTCAGGGAACCTTTTTAACCAACATCAGTACGATGCCGTGGGTTACTGAGGGGTGCCACGTGAGCCAGACAGGTGGTAAAGTTTTCGGTGGTCACGTTTACGGTGATCACTGGTGGATCGTCCACACCCCAGAAGCCATCAACTGACATTTCTGCGACCACAACAATCCAGACTACTTCCAAGCCAGCACCGTGCACTGCATCGGGGCATAGGCACCGCAGGTTAGTTGTCAAGTTCGGCGGATCCAGCCTCGCCGACAAAGATCGTATCGCTAAAGCAACACAGCTGATAGCGAAAGAGAACGCGAGAGGCACGAAGCTTGTCGTCGTCGTATCCGCAATGGGAAAGATGACAGACCAACTGCTCGGCCTGGTGAACAACACTGCCGGAAGAGGTCTTGACAAAACGGACCTTGACGATGTACTGGCGATGGGGGAAAGAACGAGCGTCAGGGTTTTTGCCGCCGCCTTGAAATCCGCAGGGCTTGACGTGAAATACTTTGACCCGTCCGATAAAGAGTGGCCGATCATCACAGACGGGCAGTTCTCGAACGCGAACCCGATCATGGAATTGTGCGTTCGGAAAGTTCAGGAGCATGTTGTTCCGCTCTTGGATTGGGGGACGGTCCCCGTAATTGCAGGGTTTGTTGGGAAATCCGCTGACAGCAAGGTCACCACAATCGGGCGAGGAGGAAGCGACACCACGGCGTTTATCATCGCCAAGGCCATTGGCGCGGATGAGGTTGTTCTTGTAAGTGATGCTGAAGGAATCCTGACAGCTGATCCTCGATATGTTCCGAATGCGAGAAAACTCGACAGGATCGATGTGAGGACTCTGATCGGGCTTGCGGATTCGGGGACGAAGTTCATTCATAGGAAGGCCTTGAGATACAAAGACGCTAACATCCCTGTCAGAGTAATTAGCAATCAGAAGGACGATTTAGAAGCCGACGGAACAATCATAACCGGTGGAATTTCCAGCGAGCTGGAGGTCACCTTCGAAGGCAGCACTCCGTCGATGGCTGTTACCGTAGCAGGCAAAGGTATCTCCGAAAATCCCGCAATCTTGGCGGGCTTGGTCACAGAGATCAGGAATCATTCTATACTACAGGGGCTATCGGCGAATTTTGATTCCGTTATCTTCTACATGCCCCAAGGTGCTTCGAACTCAGTTCTGTCATCCATTCATGCCACCATTAGGAACTTTGGTGAGGCGCTTGCTATGGCCGTGCAGCCCAACTTGGCTTTCCTAAAGGTGAAAGGTGTCGGGCTCGAGGACACCCCTGGGATTATCGGGAGAATCTCGGACCGGCTGAGGGAGAGTGAGATCAACATCTATGGCATGCTAACCCTGGCTTCGAGTATTCTCGTCTTCGTTTCATGGGACGAGAAGGAACAGGCCGCTGACCTGATCAAACAAGCCGTGAGAGAAGGGCTGTGAGATGAAAGCAGCTATTCTAGGTGCAACGGGGCTGGTCGGCCAGCGCTTCGTCCAGATGCTGAACGACCATCCATGGTTTGAGATCTCAGCCATCACGGGCTCCGAGAGAAGTGCCGGCATGGAGTATGGTAAGGCTGTCAGCTGGCGCATGGAGACTCCCTTGAAAAGCAAACTCGCTCAATTGACGGTCCGCCCATCAGCTCCAAAGGAGCTAGATGCTGACGTGGTTTTCTCCGCGTTGCCCGCCGAACAGGCACTTCGAATAGAAGAGGAATTCGCAAGCGCAGGCTACGCTGTTGTCAGCAATGCCTCAGCACACAGGATGGAGGCAGACGTCCCGCTCATGAATCCCGAGGCGAACTTCGAGCATCTGTCATTGATTGATGTGCAACGGAGAAAACGGAAATGGGACGGAGCCCTAGTTACCGACCCAAACTGTACAACCGCCGTTCTCACATTATCACTGAAACCACTCTGCGATGGCTTCGGGGTCAAGAATGTCATTATGTCATCGATGCAGGCAGCTTCAGGAGCTGGATACCCTGGCGTCGCGTCCCTCGATATCATCGACAACATCATTCCGTTCATCAAGGACGAAGAGGAGAAGGTCGAACGTGAAACCAAGAAAATTCTTGGTACGGCCGGAACCCCAGCAGGTTTCAAGGTATCCGCGAGCTGCCACCGCGTCCCAGTGATAGACGGTCACTCGGAAGCAATCTTCGTCCAGACCGAGAAACCAGCAACGCCCGAAGAGGTCGCCGGATGCATGGCCAACTTCGTTGCGGAACCTCAGAAACTCAAATTGCCTTCGGCCCCCGAACGACCCGTAGTCGTCAGAGCAGAACAGGACCGGCCTCAACCTCGTTTTGACCGGAACGAGGGCGGAGGAATGTCTGTTGTCGTGGGCCGGGTACGACGCGATCCTGTCTTCGACGGCGTGAAGTTCCTAGCTCTCGGGCATAACACAGTACGCGGGGCAGCCGGATGTGCTATCCTTATCGCGGAGTCGATGAAAGCGGAAGGGTACTTGTGACGGTGATTGATTTTGGAAACTGGGAAGACTAGACGACTCAGAAGAATCATCAGGAGCGATTCGAAGACTTTCATTATCGCAATGGACCACGGCGTCTCAATAGGGCCGGTTCAGGGCCTTGAGGACATGCAGAGCACCGTCAAACGCGTTGTGAGTGGCGGCGCAGATGCTGTTCTGGTCCACAAGGGCATCGCCAGGCACATCGACTGTCAGAACGCCGGGCTAATCGTTCACGTGTCAGCATCCACAAAGCTTGGGGCAAAGCCAAACCTGAAAGTCGGCGTCTGCACCGTTGAAGAGGGAATCAAGCTCGGTGCTGACGCTGTCTCAGCTCACATCAACATCGGAGCTCAAGAAGAGGACCAAATGCTCCAATTCCTCGGCGCACTTTCTGAAGAATGTGACTCCTACGGAATGCCTCTCCTTGCCATGATGTACCCGCGCGGTCCCAGCATAAAGAGCGAACATGAACTCGAAGTTGTATCTCACGCCGCCAGAATCGGAGCTGAGCTCGGAGCCGACATCGTCAAAACCAACTACACAGGAGACCTCGAGACCTTCCGCCAAGTAGTGCGAGGTTGCCCCGTCCCGGTCGTGGTTGCCGGAGGACCGAAGATGAAGACTGACTTGGATGTTCTGGAGCTTGCAGAGAACTCGGTGAAGGCGGGAGCAGCTGGCCTATCTTTCGGCCGAAACGTGTTCCAGCACAAAGATCCGGAGTCAATGACTAAGGCGCTGGCCGCAATCGTCCACCAGGGAAAGAGCGCACAAGACGCTGCCAAGATTCTGGGCTGACTGAAATGAAACAACTCTGGCTTAGACTGGACTCTGCCGCGCCTGCAAACCACAAGGTGGAACTACTTAAGGCGGCTGATGGTCGCTGCTCAGCTGTTCTGCTTGCGCCTGACGACATCAAGCTAGCGTCCAGTCTGAAGTTGAAGACGGTTTCTTCCGATGAGCGTGCCGAAATTAGAGTGGTATCCAATAGAAACCTAAGTGAAACCCAATTCTCCGGAGAAACCGCTGCGGAATTAATCGTGAAGGACGCTTCCGATGAACAGAGAGCACTACAACTCGCAGAGGCGGGCATCCGATACATCATTGTTCAATGTCCAAACTGGAAAGTGATTCCCCTCGAGAACCTCATTGCCCAGACAAGAAACAAGACCACACTTCTGGCCGAGGTCACAGGCCTGACCGAAGCAAGAACTGCCCTGCAAACACTTGAGCTAGGAGTTGACGGCATCGTAATTTCTCCCAAAAACTCCAACGAGATCGAACAAGTGGACCAATTTCTCAAACAGTTTGAAGGGAAGATACCCCTCGGGAAGGCAAACGTCGTCGTCGCAAAGCCGATTGGAACAGGCGCAAGAGTCTGCGTTGACACATGCGAACTGATGCAGCCTGGAGAAGGTATGCTTGTGGGTTCGCAATCATCAGGCCTATTCCTAATCGAGGCGGAGGTTCACAGAAACCCACACGTGGAACCTAGGCCGTTCCGGGTCAACGCCGGGCCTGTTTCCTCTTATGTTCTGACCCCGGGCACCAAGACAAGGTACCTTTCAGAACTGAAGGCGGGCGACGAAGTCTTGATCGTAAATCATTCTGGAGCAGCCAGGTCAGGGCATGTTGGGAGGGTAAAAATCGAACGCAGGCCTATGATGCTTATCGAAGCAGAAGCAGACGGGCGGTTATTCTCAATCATAGTGCAGAACGCCGAGACTGTCCGGCTTCTGTCGGGTAGCGGGTCCAAGTCAGTTTCAGAACTGAAGCCAGGTGACCAAGTCCTAGTCAGGGTCGAGGAAGGCGGCAGGCATTTCGGAACGCTAGTGGCAGATGAAATGGTGATTGAACGCTGAACGTCAGAGTCTGCCTTTCCGTCATGATCAAGGATGACGATGATGTGGGGGAGCTCATCGAGCAGGTCTCAAAGAAGCAGCCAGACCTCGTCGAGTTCAGGTTTGACAATGTACAGGATTTCAGCATTATCGAGAAGGTAGGCCACGAGAAACGATTTCCAGCGATAGCCACCGACAAGGCAGAACGAGAGGCGTCAGTGATCAAGAAGCTACTCTTGACAGCAGCTACGTCCGATTTCGAATTCGTCGACGTAAACAGCGCTAATGAAGTTGCAATTTCGTTGATCGAGCAGCTGAAGTCGAATGGAGCTCAGACGGTGGTTTCCTTTCACGATTCTAACCGAACGCCGTCCCTTCTCGAAATGAGCAAAATCCTCGATTTTGAGAGACAAGTAGGCGGGGATGTCTGCAAAATAGTCACAACCGCCAAACATCCAGAGGACAACCTGACGATATTGCGTTTCGTCTCTGAGAGATCTAGGGAGACGAGGCTCGTTTCTTTTGCGATGGGTTCGCTCGGTGTCCCTTCCAGAATTCTATCACCTCTCTTTGGCGCCCAATTCACATACGCGGCCTTGGATGATCAATCCGAAACCGCGCTAGGTCAGATCACCATAGATGACCTCAGGACTGCGTGGCGTATACTTGGAATACAATAGCGCCAGCATCTCTGGGAAGACTGCACTCTATGGGGTCATAGGAGACCCAGTAGACCATTCACTGAGCCCTGCTATCCAAAACGCTGCTTTCCAGGCACAGGGTCTCGACGCAGTCTACGTGCCTTTCCATGTGAAACCGGGGACTCTGAAATCAGCAATCCAGGGTCTTCGCGCTTTGGGCGTCAGGGGGTTCAACGTCACCTTACCACACAAAATACCTGTTATGAGGTTTCTTGACGAACTCGATCGCAAGGCGTCAGAGATGGGCTCTGTCAACACAGTGGCCAACAGAAATGGGATACTGTATGGATACAGCACTGACGGCCTAGGTGCGCTTAAAGCTCTAGGTGAGGCTGGAGTGGGGATCGACGGAAAGACTGTCCTGTTGCTGGGGGCCGGAGGCTCAGCGCGGGCGCTTGCCTACGCTTTCGCGCCTCAAGTGAAGTCTATGCGGATCATCAACCGAACGTTCTCTAGGGCAAAGCAGCTCGAACGACGCCTACGCGCGAAATTTCCTAAGGACATTGCGAGTGCCCAACTCTCGCGTAAGTCTCTCAGTCGGTACATCGAAGAGGCCGACGTCATCGTGAATGCGTCTTCGATGGGAATGGACGGAAAGGCCGACCCACCCATCACTGAGAAATCTCTTCGGGCCAGTCAATGCGTGTTTGAACTAGTCTACAGGCCTCAAGAAACGCGGCTGCTTAGAGAGGCCAAGCTCGCGGGCGCCAGAACGGTCAACGGCCTAGACCAGCTGGTGCATCAAGCTGCCTGCTCCTTCGAACTCTGGTTTGGGCGGCAGGCCCCGTTGCATGAGATGCGGAGGGCAATTGCACGGAAGTTGCCGCTGATGGCTCATGCAGAGAGTAGCTGAGGCCGTGAGCTACGGGGCCGTGACTGTGGTGAACGCTATGGCCACAGGCATGGGGGCAGCATTGGGCGTTGGCCTCTGCACAAAAGCGCGGGTAACCATCACGGAGCAAGCTGGAAGAATCAGCGGGCAAAACCTGACCGAACCTAGAGGGGGAAACGAACTCATAGAAGCTAGCGTTCGTCGAGTATTTCGGAGATTCAATGTCCACCGGCTTGGGGCTCACGTAGAAACTAGTTCGAACATTCCAGTCGCAGCAGGGCTCAAGAGCAGCAGTTCGGCCAGCAACGCGATCATCCTAGCCACCTTGAGAGCATTGGGAAAGAAAGTAAGCGACCTTGAAGCCGTGAGATTAGGAGTTGACGCCAGCCTGGAAGCGGGTGTCACACTGACAGGTGCTTTCGATGATGCATACGCGTGTTACTTCGGAGGCCTCGTAGTGACCGACAACAGGAACCGGCGGGTCCTCGGAAGGTTCAGTCCGAAAGGTTCGCTCCGCGTACTCATTCACGTGCCCAAGCAGAAGAAATACACAAAGGATGTCGATCCCGACCAGCTCAGCGGCATCAGGCCGGTAGTGGCAATTGCACACCGAGAAGCGTTAAGGGGTAACTACTGGTATTCGCTCACACTCAACGGTCTTTTCTACTCGCTGGCTCTAGGTTACGACATTTCTCCAGCAACTCAGGCCATCGAGGCCGGGGCAGTTGCTGCCGGGATTTCAGGCAAAGGTCCCTCTACGGCTGCCATCGTGCCACACCCAAAGGTGCGTGACATCACCTCCGTGTGGAGAAGGCTTTCCGGAAGAGTCATCGAAACCTCAGTCAACCACAGGAAAGCACACGCAGGACTGGTCTTAGCAAGTTGAAAGTGACCATAACACCGACCCGCTCATTGACTGGCGAAATTACTGCCCCGTCTTCCAAAGCCCAGACTCATCGCGCACTCGTCGCGGGCCTTCTTTCGGAGGGCACGACCATCATCATCAACCCTCTCTCATGCGATGATACGGAGGCCACAGCTTCGGCCGTGTCCGCGCTCGGAGGGAAACTAACTAAGAACAGAACTGCATGGACAGTAGACGGCAGAGGTCGGCCGCAACCCGCAGATGGCGAAATCAACTGCCGGGAATCCGGGGTCACGTTGCGATTCATGATTCCAATAGCTTCGCTAACCGGCTCGAAAACCACCTTTAGGGTTAGTGCAGGTTTGGCGCGAAGACCGCTTGAGCCCCTGGCCGATGCCATGAAACAGCTCGATGTCAATGTCGCCGCAGATCAGGAGACCGTTAGAATCGAAGGAGGAGCGCCGAGAGGCGGCGTTGTTCGCATTCGTGGAGATGTGAGTTCGCAGTTCATATCGGGTCTCCTCTTTGCGGGTCCTCTGATGGAGAATGGACTACGGCTTGAGAGTACTTCGCCCTTGGAATCCAGAAGCTACGCCTCGCTGACAATTGAGACCATGCGAAAACATGGAACTACTGTTCGAGCAAATCGCAGCATGACAGAGTTCGAGATCAAAAAGGGGCAAAGGTACAGCACGTCCAGTCATAGGATTGGTGGAGACTTCTCGTCAGCTGCTTTCCTACTCGCAGCAGCAGCAATCACAAGCTCAAAGGTCATTGTGCATGGCCTTTCTCCAAACAGCCCCGAGCCTGATTCGGCAGTAATTGGAATCCTGCGCCAGATGGGGGCGCACATCACAGTCGAAGACGATGGTCTTCTCATAGAAGGTGGCAAGCTGAAAAGCACTGTAGTGGACATACGCGACAGCCCGGATCTGGGGCCCGTGCTTGCAGTGTTGGGTTGCTGCGCGGAGGGCGAAAGCAGAGTCACTGGGGCTTTGAGGCTGAGGTACAAGGAATCCGATCGGCTCGCGACGGTTACATCTGAACTGAAGGGACTCGGTGCGGACGTTAAAGAGACTGATGATGGGTTTGTAACGCGTGGTCCTTCTTTCTTGAGTGGAGGAGTTGTTCGTGCCCATGGCGATCACAGAGTGGCTATGGCGCTCAGCATCGCCGCATTGGGAACTTCAGACAAGGTCACCATTGAAGGTGCTGAATGTGTCAGCAAATCCTACCCGAACTTTTTTGACGACCTAAGGTCACTTGGAGTCGAGGTAATTGGGTGATAGTTCTTTCGGGAAAGAATTCTGCGTGAACGTTTTCGGCGAGAGCCACGGTCCAACGGTCGCGGCGGTCGTCGACGGATGCCCCGCTGGCTTGCAACTGGGCACCGGAGACATTCAGGCAGAACTGGAACGCAGAATGCCACCAGACCCGACCATGACGTCGACGCGCAGAGAGAAGGACGAAGTTCAGATTCTCTCAGGAGTCTTCGAGGGCTACACGACGGGCGCGCCCATCGCCATGGTCACATGGAACAAAGATGTTCGGTCGCAGGACTATGAGAAATTCAAATTTGTGGCCAGGCCGGGGCATGCAGATTTTCCGACACGTGTGAAATATGGCAATTTCAACGATTTCAGGGGCGGAGGAAGGTCCAGCGGGAGAATGACAGTCCCGCTCATCATGGCAGGTGCCGTTGCCAAGAAGCTACTGCGGCGATTCGGAATCGAAATCTTCGCGCATACGATCCAAATTCACACCGTCAAGCTGGACCTGCAACTAGCGCACGATGTCATAAAGAACAACGCTTACACAAATTCGGTTCGTTGCGCGGATCCCAAGACGGCGGAGAAAATGCGTGAGGCAATACTCAAAGCGCGAAGTGAGGGCGACAGTGTGGGTGGAATCGTAGAGTGCATCGCTGAGGGCATCCCACCAGGCATAGGCGACCCGTTCTTTGACAGCTTGGACGCGGATTTGGCCAAGATAGCTTTCAGCATTCCCGCAGTCAAAGGCTTCGAGGTCGGGTTAGGATTCGGAGCAAGTGCTGTGAGAGGCTCAGAGAACAATGATCCCTTCACCGTGCGCGAAAGCAGGATCGTGACTCTGACCAATAATGCAGGCGGAATTCTAGGCGGGCTGTCGACCGGCATGCCGATTATTGTTCATGTCGGATTCAAGCCGCCTTCGTCGATTCCGAAGGAGCAGCGGACAGTGAACCTGCGGGAGATGGAAGAGACTTCAGTACAAGCTACAGGGCGCCATGACCCATGTATAGTCCCGAAGGCAGTGCCCGTAGTCGAGTCCACTGTCGCCATTGTCTTAGCCGACCACTGCCTGAGGGCTGGTTTCATTCATCGCGTGCTGGGTGAGAAAAGCCTCGGGAACTAAACACGACTCGAAGCTTCGGCAGCCGCATTGAACCGGCCGTATGAGCTTGCGAAGAGTCTATCTCTCTGAACATATCTGCGTGCGTTGTGTAGCGTGCGAATTAGTGCCTCGCGTCTCCCGTTTCTGATGGTCTTCATTATTGCTCTGGCGTGCTGTTCAAAATGTCCTAGGATCTCCAGGGCGCGTTCATTGTCTGCGAGCAGTGATAGCTCATTCCCAAGGTCCTCTTGGCATACGGCTTCAGCTGTGAGAAATTGAAGCCTAAAAGTTGTGCCTGCTGCTTCATGCAATGCATTCGGTTCTGCCCCAGTTGACCTAAGTGCGTTGACAAATGCTATGCTGATGAAATGTGGCAAGGTCAAGAGCCACGACGCCAGTTTATCATGTTCATTGAAGTGGCAGCTGATCACTGTCGCTCCAGCTTCTTTGAGCAGTGATATGAATCGTCTGGCCTGTGGGCTTCTCTGGGTTTCGGACATGGTTAGAACGGTCTTTCCAGTGAGCCGGCTCGCGCCGGGGCCGAACATCGGATGGATGCTGAGCACCGCAAAACCTTTCCTCAGCATGTAGCAGACTCTTGCTTTGACAGTCTGTTTAACTGAAGAGATTTCGACGACCAGTTTATCAGGTGAGATCAGTGGCCCAATTTGTCGCAGTATTTCACTCGTAACCTTTGTCGGTGTTGCCAGAAGGACGAGTTGGGAAGATTCCACGGCTTGAGCTCGATTGGCGGCCATTCTCAAGCCGTGCTTTTTGGCTGCTCTCCGAGCTGCAGCATTGTTCTTGTCAAAAATGATGACTTTGTATCTGTTGCGTTTTAGGAAGTTGGCGAACCATACTCCCATCCGGCCTGCTCCGCCGATGACGCAAGCTACTGCCACGAATCTATCGCCCTTCCAATTGCTTTGATGGCGCCCGGAATCTGTTCCTGCGGCAGTGAAACAGCCAACCTGAAGAATGCGGGATAATCCCCGAACGACTGGCCGGGACTGATGCTCACATGCCGCTTATCCAGGAGTTGCTTAGCGAACTTCACTGAGTCGAAGTTGGGTTTGTTGGCCCTGGGGAACACGTAGAATGTGCCGTCGGGCTTGTAGAAGGATACATCAATTTTGCTAAGTTCTCGACAAGTTAGGTCAACTTTCTTGAGAATCGTGTTCACATTCCGTTGTGCATCGCGACGAGCCTTTTTGATGGCAATGAGAGCCGCGTTCTGAATGAACTCAGGAACGCATGTAATTGCAGTCTGTAAAATACGCCTGATACGAATCGCCTTTTCCTTTGTCGTGACCAAGTAGCCTACCCTCCACCCTGTCAGACTGAACTGCTTCGAGAAACTGTTGACATACACGAAATTCTCGTGCTCACATTCAAGTATGCTCGGCGGCTTAGTCCTGGTGTACCTGTCATACACTTCGTCTGAAAGGACAAGAGCACCATATTTTGTTGCGAGGTCGACCATCTCCTCGTATTTCTTATGTCCGAAGGCTTTGCCGGTAGGATTATTTGGGCTGTTCAGGACAAGCATTCTTGCCCCTTTTCTTAGCTCAGATTCCAGCTTCCCTAAGTCAATCTCCCAGGCATCCTCTAATGAGCTGTTGATCGGAATTGTCCGGCCCTTCGCAAAATTCACGCATTCCTCATAGGCCGGCCAGGCTGGCTGAGGAATAACAACCCGTTCGAGTTGCGAAACAAAGGATGTTACGGTTGCGAAGATCGCGAACCTGCCACCGGGTGTGATCAATATCTGGTCCGGACTGATCTCGGTGCCATGCCGGCCACTCAGCTCCTCAGCCAAAGTCTTCCTCAAAGCCGGGAGGCCTGCCGCCTGCCCGTACCCAACGATCCTCTTTTTTCGAAAAGTGCCAGAAAGGCCCTGGATGACTTGCTTTGGTGCCGGGAAGTTCGGTTCCCCAATCTCAAATCGAGTTACCTTATTGCCTTCTGAGGTTAGTCGTTGCGTGAGTTCGAAGGTCTCTTTCAGGAGCTGGTCCTTCGACTGTTCGTGCCTAGCATCTTGCTGTATTCTTACAGATTCTTCGATCAAAAGCTCCCCTAATCGTCGAGCAAAGGGAACCTCCAAGCCCAGACTCTTTGCGGTCTTGGTGAGATTATCCATTGTGATGCTTTCAGCGTTCGCGTCTATGGTCGGGAGGCTGTGGGATTGCTTGATCTCTGCCAGCTTGTTGCCTAGCGCGAGTCGTTGCTGAATTAGAGCCAGCAGCTGCTTGTCAATTCCATGAATCCGCGTCCGATACTCTTCGAGTGAACTCAAGAGAGAGCGCCTTTGAGCAGAAGTTGCCTGAGACTGGTACATCATTCATTTAAAGTGTAATCTCTTGTGAGAAATTGCCGAGTAGGCTTCTCTAAAGCTCTAGATAGCCTAGTTCTGTACCATCGGGGAGGAGTCTTACGTAACCCAACTCTAACTCTCTAGCCCCTTCCGCTTCTCTTGAGTATACCCTCAGTACCCCTTTCTCGGAGCCCAAGAGCACTCCGATCTGAAGAAGGTACTTTTCTTCGTCAAGTAGTCCAACAATGAGATTCTGAACCTGCTTGGTATGCAAAAGATGCGGCGGCAGTCCCTTGGGTGCCGATATCCTGACTGTTCCTGAGTAGAGAGACCGTATCGAGCCACCATCAAGAAACCTTCTGTATGAAGCATTTCGGAGTCCGCGACGCTCCGTTCTTGAGCGCGTCAACGCTATTTGTGAAGCTTCGATGTTCAACGATTTTGTTCTAGACGCTGACAAAACTGGATGGAGTTCACCATCACTCGATATTCCAATTACTAGGTCAGGTTTGACAGCGTCTATGAGGCTAAGCTTGTATAGGATGGCCGCGTTGTCCGCCACCCACCCATCAGTGTTAATGAGTACAATTCCGTGATTGTGACCGACAACCAGCCTTTTGAGGCCATCAATTAACTTGGATTCAACCCTGCCCGGACTCGTGTGCCCTACAAATATCATCTTCCTTGGGTCGAGGTCAACAAGTGATGTGAGAAAGCCGCTCGGAGTCGCTTTAGCCATGGTTGTGGGAGGCCCGATGTCTGCTTGGCCAATATCTGCGTCGACGACCAATATTTCCAGCTGTCTGGCTGTCATCTCATTTGTGAGGAAAGCACATAGGGTACTCTTACCGACGTCCGTGGCTCCAATTACGATGACCTTGCCCTCAGACATTTCCTCAAGAACGCCCGCGGCGGCTTCCCATGAGCGAGGAATCGTGCTTCCGTCGACTTCGAAAAGACTTCCCGCTTCGCCCATCTGGATTTCCATGTCAACTTGTGACTTGGCCTCGATCGGAAGCTGTTTGTCCTGTCTCACGATTAGCTTTCTGTCTCTTCCAACTGGCCCTCCAAGTACGACTGCGTTTCCGTTGAGAACTCTGAACGACGCTGGCCCCTGAAGCAAGAGCGTACGACTCCTGCTGAGCATGTACCGCATTCTCTTCGCCTCCAAGATCTGAACCGGACATACCGTGCTGGAATTCGGTGAATATTGCTAAATACAGTGTCCTTTCAATCCATCGAGGACCGGGTGCTATGTAATGAAGGTCGATGAGAACGAGGTCCCTGAGGGACTTTACTACACGAAAGAGCATGAATGGGTCAAGGTTGAGAGCGGTAGCTGCCGAGCGGGAATAACAGATTACGCGCAGAAGTCGCTTCATGAAATTGTCTACGTGGATTTACCCAACGTGGGCAACACCGTAACTCAAAATGTGAGCTTCGGGACGGTCGAATCTGTCAAAGCTGTCTCAGAGCTCTACTCCCCTGTTTCAGGTGAGATCACGGAACGCAATGAGAAATTGGTTGATTCACCGGAGCTTGTGAATCAGGATCCATACGGCGCTGGCTGGATTGTGGTAGTTAAGCCTTCCCGTTTGCAGGATGACTTGAAAACACTGATGGATGCAAAGGCGTACGCAGATTTCCTTGGGGAAGTAATCAAAAAGAAATAAAGCGCAAGGCCCGCGCAAAAACGGTTCTTTCATCGTTCATGCATTAATTTAAAAATGCGAACCGCGAATCTAGTAGCCCTGAAGCCCGCATGGATCAACTCAAGAATCTTGGTCTGGAAGAGCGGCTGAAGCAGTCGCGGGTGTTCAAGCGACTGGCCGTGCGAAAATTGCTTGAGAGGAAGCTGAAAGAAGGCCAAGAACCGAAAGAAGTCTACGCAAATATCGTGTCAGAATTCCTGAGCCTTCCTTCACTCGATAACGTGGACCGATTATCGACATTGTACGGGTACTCCCGGGTACGCAGGGCCGTTAGCTTGCTCGACAACTTGGTCTTCGAGGAATTCTTCTACGGAAAACTATACTTCTACCCACTTTGGATAAAGCAGTTCACACGATTGCTCGACGCGGCACGACCCAGGGCGATCGTGAAGGAACTGTTGTCAAGCCAAGGTTAAGGGCTCGTAGCAGAAATATCCGATTGGGGCGCCTTCCCAAATAAATAGGACATCAGCATGGAGAGAGCTCACTCTCTCCACAAGGCCTGTTTCTAAATTGCAATCTTCACGAGGAAGCATTCTGACAGGTTGTGTGAGACTGGATAGGCTGCTCCGAGGAGGTTTCCACAGGGGAGATGTGACGCTAATCTATGGGGAAGCTGCAACCGGAAAGACAACTGTTGCGGTTCAGGCTGCTACGTCGGCTGCCAGAAAAGGGCTGAAGGTGCTCTATATAGATTCGGACCATTCGTTTACCCAGCAGAGGTTTCACCAGATCGCTGGCGAGGAAGCGGACAAAGTAAGTCAGCTAGTATTGCTATTTCTGCCAGAGAGCTTTGCAGACCAACGGGGGCTCATTGAGTCTCTTGAGAATTATGTCACGCCTACACTTGGACTCATCGTGGTTGATTCGATAACATCACTTTACCGAGCGGCTTTCTCAAAGGCTGAGAGCATCTTCAGCTTGAACCGGGATCTTGGAAGGCAGGTCGCTTATTTAGGGGAAATATGTTCATCTCACAATGTTGCTTGTATCATAACGAGTCAAGTTCACACGCGACTAAGACCGCCTATTGGAGACATTGAGCCTGTGGCGCGTCGAGCGCTTTTTCATTTTCCGGGGACAATAGTCAGGATGAAGAACACACCCAAAGCCGGTGTCAAAGAGCTTGTTCTAGAGAGAATGAGTGGTACGGACTTGCGGAGGACCGGCTGCTTGGTCGTCCTGAAAGAGAGCGGCCTGGCGGATTTGGAAACCTAACTCTTATCTTGGAATCGAAAGGGTAGCCGTTTTCCTCGGGTTGGTAAAACAAGTGTGGCCCGCGGTGCATGACTGGATTTGGGCTCTGTACATAATCGCTCCAATCTACTGCACCAATGGCGCGCCAGTTCTTTTCGGCGGGGGCCGACCCATCGATTCTGGGAGGTATCTCGCTGACGGGGAGAGAATCTTCGGCGATCATAAGACGGTTCGCGGGTTGGTAAGTGGGTTGCTGGTCGGCGTAGTCGTGGGTTTGTTCGAAGCCTACTTCTTTTCTGCAGAGCTGTTCTTGCTAGCAGTTTTGGCCTCACTGGGGGCACTGGCAGGGGACCTAGCAGGCGCTTTCGTGAAGAGAAGATTACGAATCAAACCCGGAAGGCCACTGCCCCTAGTTGACCAGCTGGATTTCGTTGTTGTGGCGATTCTCTTCCTTCTGCCTGCTTTTAACCTCAGCCTGGCAACAATTCTAATAGTCCTCGTGGCGACGCCGCCTGTTCATGTGCTAACTAATCTCGGAGCATATGCTCTTGGGTTGAAGAGGAATTACTGGTGAAGTCCGGAATATTCAGCCGCCGATCTTTGCCGTTATCAAACTATTCGAGTAGAAAACGACCAGCAGAACGGTGACTGTCCCCAAGATGAGTAGCAAGTAAGCATTTCGAGGCCTGTAGGCGTATCTAGTGCTTCGCAGCAGCATGTACAAACCGCCGATTCCAAGCATGTACAGAAAGGCCGCTATCAGGCTCTCGTTGAGCGTCTGCTGGCCCAAGGTCCCCCTAATCACAGGTGAATATCCGCCCGCAGTCGGGAGGAGCGAGATCGGACGTTCAAGAATGTCGTAAATTCCCCCGGCAAGAATGAATCCCACGAAGGCGAGAACAGCAATGAGCATGATCGTGGTTGACGGTTTCATTTTCCTAGCTGACGGTGTCCTGAAAATTCGTAAGGAGTAGCCTAAGCTACTGAAACGACGTTGCAATCTCCACGGCAACTTCCGTAGTTTGATTCGGAGCCCTTCGAGCATCTTCAGGACCTTTTCGAAACGTTCAGGCAGGGAGGCTAAAATATTTTACCTTGGTACCCATTGTTTGAGTGGCCGGTTGTTCGATGCCTCAGAAGATCGTGTGCACCGAATGTGGTTCAATTCTCTATCACGGGCTTGAACTGGAGACTCCCGCTGAGATTATCCAGCGTCACAACGGTTTCTGTCCGCAATGCAAGCGGAAACTTGACTTTGATACCGAGAAGATCAAAATAGCTCCCCATGAGCCTACGGCATAATGAGTCTTCCCAACAGCTAGCGATCTCCTTGACATCCGTTCAATTCCAACAGGAGTCCCAATAGACAGCATGCCCAAAATCGTCCAGCTGCAGAGATTTCATGAACAGCACGGCCACCTGACTGAGTTCAGCGGTTTCAACATGCCACTCTGGTTTAGTGGTATTATTCCTGAAGCGCTAGCCGTGAGAAACGCGGCTGGCATGTTCGATGTTAGCCACATGGGTCGAGCGATGATACGAGGCAGGGCAGCCCAAGGGTTCCTTGATAGGATTACAACAAACGACGTTGCCTCTCTCGGCATCGGGCGAGCTCACTACGCATTGATGTGTAACCTCGACGGAGGGATCAAGGATGATGTTACGGTCTACCGCGTGGGCGAGCAAGAATATCTCATAGTATATAACGCTGGGAATCGAGAGAAGGATTACGACTGGATTCTTGGGAATTCCCGCGGCCTAGACGTTATCGTGGAGGATGTTTCGGATGACGTGGCGATGTTCGCCGTTCAAGGTCCTAAGGCCCGAGAGATAGTCCAAGGGCTGAGCAGCAAACCACTAGCAGACATACAACGTTTTGGATGCTCTTGGACTGAGCTTGCAGACGCGAGGACGCTAGTCTCGAGAACAGGATACACGGGTGAAGACGGTTTCGAGATCTTCGTATGGGACTCACCAATATCAGATCCCGCCAAACCTCAGGCCGTTTGGGACAGACTGCTCGACATCGGAAAACTCCACGGGCTTGAACCCTGCGGCCTTGGCGCAAGAGACCTTCTACGGCTTGAGGCAGGTATGTGCCTGTATGGCAGCGACATCGACGAAACCACGAACCCCATTGAGGCTAGGCTGGGCTTCGTTGTCAAACTACACAAGGATTTCATCGGGAAGGAAAGGATCCAGGAAATCAAGGAAAAGGGAGCAGCAAGGCTTCGCGTAGGGTTGCTAACATTGAAACGCGTCATCCCAAGGCCTGGGTTCAAAATTCACCATCGTGGAGGGATTATTGGGACCGTCACGAGCGGAACGCTCTCACCGGTACTCAACACAGGAATCGCGATGGGATATGTGGAAACACAGTTCTCTAAGGAAGGAAGCGAGTTGGAGATCCAAATCAGAGAGCGGCTTGAGAAGGCGAGGGTTGTCAGACCACCTTTCTATGACATAACTCGCTATGGTTATCTGAGGAAAATCTAGGCATCAACATCAGATTGGAGTTGGCTGCGCCTGAACAATTCTCGCAGCCGCGACAGCAGGCCTCTCCTTGGAGAGGTTTCATCTGTGTCTGGATTAGGTTCCCGCTCAGGGCCCGGCGGCATCTCTGCCGCCATCGCGGAGGTCGGTTGGATAATAGTGACCACGGGCTTCCATCTGATTCCACCCATTTCGGGGATGGGGTTGCCGCACTCCAGGCATTGAGGTAGGTCTGAAGGGTTGGCCGTCCCGCAGGTAGAGCAGTAAACTGGACTGAGAATCGAGCCGCAATGGATGCAGTATCTTCCGTCTGCTTTATTCTGCTTTCTGCAGACAGGACACCGCATGAAGTCCTTTGCCAAGCTTCTTCCCGATATAGTTGATCTCTCTGCGTAGTGTCAATCAAGTTTTTCGGGCTCTCAATCCAAGGACGCTCATAAGCTCATGGTGACTGAGCTCAAAGCTCACGAAGTGTTATCGCAAACATACAACTATCAACTATCGATTTCGTCGCGGGTATTATTGCGGGACAAGCGGAGGTGTAAGTTCCTGCTTACTGTCGTCGACACGGTGGTCAAACGATCATTTGTCTATGTGCAGACCCGTGCGCAACCCAGAATCGTCGCAACTGGGGTTGAACACGAAGTTGAGGCATAACGAAGAGTCAGCTTTGTTCACCAACCTTTTATAACAGGCCAAAAGCTTACTGCGAAGAAAATCTGCGGGGTTACCGATTGTCAGCTACGCGGCGAGCGCTCAAGAGGCTAATGGGCCTCCTAGGAAAATACGTCAACCGTGAAGTACTCGCCGAACGCATACAAAGTGTACGCAAATCGTTTTCCGAAGTTTCGCGAGGAAGCGTCGTCGAAGTCATAGTCCTAGCGATAATTTTGATAATTGCATTCACTGTCCGCATGATGCCAATCCGTTGGGGTTTCTACCTCAACGAGTTCGACCCGTATCTGCAGTGGCGCATGGCTCAGTACGTTGTTGACCACGGCTTTCTCGCTTGGTTCAGATGGCATGATACAATGAGCTGGTACCCATACGGCGCCGACATGCCAACCTGGAACCTGTACGGAGAGGCCTTCATGGTCGCGGCCCTGACGATGTTCATTCGATGGGTTGGATTGAATGTTACCGTGTTTGAAGTGGCAGTTCTGTTCCCGGTGTTCCTAGGGACTCTAACTGTCTTAGCAGCCTACTTCCTCGGAAGAGATATCTGGGGTAGAGGCGTTGGCCTCTTCACAGCACTCTTCCTGGCCCTCAACGCCAGTAGCATTGGGCGGACTCAGCTGGGGTTTCTACGCCACGAGCCGCTCGGCATTCTGTTGATGATTCTCATCTTCCTATTCTTCAGGCGCGCAATTGTTCCGACTTCGTCAACACGCAGAACCCTAGTATACGCAGCGCTGTGTGGGGTTTCGCTATACTACCTTGCAGCTACTTGGGCTGCGTCCTATTTCCCACTCGATCTCCTCGTTCTCTACGTTGTGGTGCTGGCGATTCTCGGCAAGTCGACAAAGAAAACACTGTTGGCTTATTCCGTTTCGATGGGAATATTCCTGTTACTCACACCATTCTTGGTTCCAAAGCTCGGGTTTACCGCACTCAAAGATCTGACATGGTTGGCGATTCCTGCAGGTGAAGTTGTACTCCTTGCTCGGGAAACTTCGACCTACATTCCTAGCAGAAGGTTGCAGCTGTACACGTTGACCGGAGTGGTCGTTGCTACAGCCGCGGTCATCGGGGCGCTCTCTTACTTCAAGATCATCGATAATCCAGCAGGGAAATTCTACGCTGTCATCAATCCCTTTGTCCGTGGAGATGTTCCAATTATCCAGAGCGTGGCCGAGCATCAGCCAGCGACTTGGGGCTCCTTCTTCTACGAGTTCGGCACAGCGATCTTCCTGATGCTCTTCGGCTTTGTTTTCATTCTTCAGAGAGCCCGTAACGACGACATATTCCTGCTTCTTTGGGGATTGACCTCAGTCTACTTCGCGGCCTCCTTTGTACGTCTCACTTTGATTCTGGCCCCTGCATTTGCTGTGCTTGCGGGAATTGGGACCGTTGAGCTTGGCAAGCCAGCGGTGGACATAATTCGAGAAGCCGTCATCTATCCAAAACGCAAGACTCGTGTAATCGCCAGAATTGGAAGAGAGTTTGGCGTCGCCATTTTCCTGATCCTACTCATTGCCATAGTCCCTTCGTTCTGGAGGGCAGTGCAGGCCTCCTACCAGCCTGCGACGATTGTCACTTCGAGCATTCCAACCGCGCCAGCGGTAGGGCAGGAATTGCGCTATCAAGACTGGCTTGAAGCTCTGTCTTGGATGCGCGAGAATACACCTCCGGGTTCAGTCGTCTTCGCTTGGTGGGACTACGGATATTGGATAACAGCATTAGGCGATCGCAGGACCCTGGCCGACAACGGCACCCAGAACTCCACACAGATAGGCATAATCGCGCAGACATTCCTGGCAAACTCTACAATGGCACTTCCAACACTCGAACGCTACAACGTGTCCTACGTGGCCATATTCATCACACCCTCAACCCAAGGAGGCCAGACCAAGTACCAAGGTTTCGGCGAAGACGGAAAATGGTACTGGATGGCGAGAATTGGAAACAACACTGTATGGGAGGATTACAAAGTCATCTTCCAGGAGAAATACGAACCAGATACGCAGTCCTCGAACTACTACAGGGTGCTCGAGAACAAGACGTCAGGGAGGGTCTTGGCCAATGACACTATTGCACAGAGCAACCAACTCAACGACAAATCAATGCTTGGTTACATGATGAGTGTAGCTACACTTGCCACTACGGGTGGAGCAAGGTCTCCTTTCTATACACAGGTGTTCTCATCGTCCAACCGCTACGTGTTTCTGTTTAAGGTTAGCTATCTCACCGAAACGCAAACCAAGATTCGCCCGATCGAAGCTGTGCTAACATATGAGGAGAAGGTAGTCATTATCGGAAATCTGACTGACGCCTCGGGTAATCCGTTGGCTCGAGGACCAATTGCCATGAGGATAGAGTTCTCTACTGACAACGGTCAAAATTGGCAGAACGCCGAAACTGTGCCCGTGGCCCAGAATGGGACGTTCAACTATACTTGGGTTCCAAATGCTGGAAGCTATTTGGTTCGAGCCCACTATGAGGGTCTCGAAGGCGCCTATGTCGAATCTTCAAGCGACCCTGAACCTCTCGACGTCAGGAAGGCAAATGCTACGTTGAAGATCTCGGCTTCGACCACAACAGTGCGAATTGGAGACAATGTAACGTTGTATGTCCAGATGGATCCATTCGTCCAAAACGCAAACGTGACAGTATCGTATAGCCTTGATAATGCTACGTTCATACCAATCAAGAGCCTCATCATGGAATCTTCGTCGATGAATTTCAGCTGGAGAGTGAATGTTCAAGGTACACTGATAGTACGTGTAAGCTGGACTGGTAACAGGAACTACAACGAAGTGACGAGCCAAGCGCTCTTATTGGTATCCAGGGTTTAGGCTGCAGTTCTGAAACGTCAACTACTCATGGTCTTTCTTGGTTGCTTTAGCCCAGCATACTTGTCATGCGGCGAGAACTTGGGCGGATGTGGGCTCACAGTCGCAGTTCTGCACTTCGGGCAGTTTTGCTTCAATGTGTATGTCTTACAGGCGGGGCATCTTCGCAAGAGCCATTTCAACTTAGCTTACGTCCCTCGCCGCCAAGGCTCTTGATGGCTATCAAAGCCTCGTCGAGGGCCAAATTGAGAGTTGCTTGGGCATCCGTGATCTCCTTACTCCTAACCTCTATCCTGTAGCGGGGCGCACCGATCGTGTAGACTCTGATAGTGGTCCCGCGGCTCTTTTTTGCCTTCTTCGCGTTGCGCAGGGCTTGTCGAACTGCCTCTACGCCCGCAGCTTTGTTGCAGGCCAATTCAATTGTCCCTGTTACCTTCGCTTTCTCCAGCCTGATCTTGCTCCGGGCCACTTCAGTCAGCGCTTTCGACCAATCTTCACTGAGGCCCAGTTTCGTGAAGACCTCTTCGCCCTCGTCGAGGGATTCCTCGAAGGAATCGTAAGGATTATCGAATTTGTCGTATATGACAGCGCGGATCTTTGAAACTTCCTCGTCACTCACCTTCAAGCGTTCTGCCGCGCCCTTGATTATCGACTCAGCCTTCTTGACTTTCTTCCATTCGAGCATCTTCTCTGACTTTTCGCGTCCGGTAACTCGGCGAAGCGAAAGGTCCACTTGGCCACGCTGTGTATTCACGCGCAGAACTTTCAGGACAAGTTTCTGTCCTTCTCGCACATGGTACCTGATGTTCTTCACATAGGTGCTGGCAATCTCTGAGATATGGATCAAGCCTTCGACATTTTCGTACTCGTCAAGTTTGACGTAGGCTCCATAATCGACGACGCGTTGAACAGAAGCTACAACTAAGTCGCCGACTTCTGGATACCCTGATATAGTTGACATTTCGAAGTTGCCTATCCTAAGGTTTGAATGACTTCTGCCTTGAGTTTTGCTTTTCCGCCGGTAGGTTCGGCCAGGGCTTCATCACATACGGAGCAATGAGGGGCAAGGGAAGGCCTGTCAAAAACGACTTGCTCGTTCCCACACTTGGCGCATTTGACCCTTACAAAATTGCTCTGCGGCTTCGGAATCAGTTCTCCCTTGACCATTCTCCGACTTCACCGTGATTTGTCTGAAGGGCGAACTGCAATGGGAACTGCTCACATAAGTATTATGGCTCAGCGTGACTTGGTCTACTGATGTAATTGATGCCTTAACCTGAATTCCAGGGGGCGGACGAAATTAGAGGCTGCAGTTGACTACGCTATCTCAAGTTTCCGCAGTCTGATCCCGTACCTGTAGAGCACGGTATCGCATGTCCTGCAAGTTAGCCGTAGCAACTGCTTCTTTGTGGTCTTGGCGGTTCGTCTCAGTTTAGAAAATTTCTGTCCGCCGTAACCATGTAGTTCGCGTTCGTGACGTCTGTTTCCCACCGCCATGGCGCGGTCCTTGCCCTTCTTGTAGAGTGAAACCTGATGGCCTGTGTGCGATTTACACTTTGGGCAGTACGTGCGAATTTCTTTTGGTGTCTTCAACGAACCAGCCTGAGTTTCGCTAGTACCCATGGGCGTTCTATTTATTGTTGCTGGGAAAAAATTCAGACGCCAACTGGCTCAGGCTGGGCTTTTTACCTCAACCAGTTTCGCGGCACCTTGTCTTACAAGAGCTTGTGCGTTCTGTTTGGGGAGTGAGCCTACATCTTCTTTCTTGTATGGCCCATAGATTTTCAGGTTCACTCCGATTATTTCGGGAAGATCCTGCAGAAACCTAACCACAGCGATTTCTGTCCCCGTTTCAGGGGATTCGGTCTCTTTGATCTTTTCTGGTCGGCCTGCTTTGAATGAGCTTAATGAGTCACTGACACTCTGCAGCAGAGCCTTCTCCTCGTCGGTCAGGTTAACCTCATCGATTTTTTCTCCACTTCTCGTGGCATTCACTATCTTCCATATTCGTGTTTCCTTCAATTCCCTGAGAAGGCGACCTGTTACATCGATTTCTCTTGTCAGCAGCTGGCCTTGAAGGGCACGTGAGTCACCTGTCGTGCGTTCCTGCTCCAAGCTCTTCAGATAGCTTTCCGCCCGACCATAGAAGTCGCTGGGAAGCGATTGAGTGTTGTCGTGGTTCTTCTCGGACTTCCATGCTTTGTAGATTTCGTTGTACACTGTCACTCGACCGGATTGGCTACTCCCTTGGCGACCAGCAAAACTGCGGCTGCCAACGGTAATTCAACTTTCTCATTAATGAAGGGACCTAGCCTCCGGTCACGAATGCGTATTTCCGGCGAGTCCCTAACGAAAACCTTCTGCGTTCCCTCAAAGGCCACTGGTCTGTCGAATGGGTCGAACTCTTCTAGTGTGTCAAGATCTACTAGCGCGGCTCTCAGTCCTGTCTTACCATTCAGAGTTTCTGGCATCCTGATCAACCTGTGAATGTCAGTCGTAACCACGGTGTCGATTCTTGCTGGGAGGGCAACCAGCCTTAATGCCTTCTCGACTATGTTGTTCCAAGCTCTATCGTTTATTCTCCATCTATCTTGAAAGGAACTCCAAAGCATTTTCTTTGCCCATTCCGTCCTTATTGTTTCGCGCTCCTTCGAGATCTGGTCTGCAGCTCCTCGGGAGAATCCTAAGTCTACGAGTTGTTGAGCGTCGAATTCTGTGAGTATTGTGTAGACTCCTTTGGCTAATCGCCCACGCCACCCTGCGTCCGTTAGCTCCGGGCCTCTAACAATCGGGTGCCTATTGTCTAGCAGGTCTTGGTAGAGCCCTTGTTGTGCCGAATCTAAACCGAGCGCCAACACATAGTCGACGATTTCCTTGCGTTGAATTTCGTCTAGGTTCTTCATCTTATCAGAAATTATGTGAAGGTGGTAACCTCGGTGTCCCGAAAAGAATACGTGCATTTCATGTGAACCGATCCCGAAGTCCTGCAAGAGAAATTCAATGAGTTTTAGAACCTCTTCCTTAGCTGCGATTAGGCATCTGTCGCATAACCACGCTTTTTCTTCAAGTTTCTCGTGGCCGCAGTTAGGGCACTTAACTGGCTTTTTGCCTCCGCGCGTCTCCTTGCATTTGGGACAAACCCACATGTCATGTTTCTCCTTGCATGGGGTGTCAATGTGGTCAGCGTCCACATCGAACACAACATCAGACCCCAACCATTCTTTCCGGTCCATGTCCAATTCAGGATGTTTGTAGTATGCCGTGGAATAGTAGACATCAGAGGGAACTAATGAGAGAAGATAATGACCAAAGTCGCTGAAACCAGCGAAGGCCTTGTGACGCACCATTATTCTTTCCTTGAAAAGCAGAAAACCGAACTCTCGCTCCCCCACCGAAGGAGGCGGTCTAATTGAAGCAAGGTTTTCGCGATAGTACTCCTGAAACCTTGCCCTCAAAAAGTCTAAACGTTCTGCAGCCTGTTTCCATGCCTCCAACTTTTTTCATTCCCTTTTCGAGTTGAGACGTTAGCACCGCACGGCGCGGAACGCTAGGCGTTCTGAATGCATAAATGTTACAGGAGCTTATGAAAATCTTGATGAGACGTGCATGAGCGAAGGCTACGTCGAGGTTGGTCAGGTTAGCGATTTTCCTGCTGGCAAGCTGAAGAAAGTTCAGGTAGGCGGCGAAGATGTTCTTGTAGTGAATGTTGCTGGTAGCATCTACGCCATCACTAGCACGTGCACACACAGAGGCGGGCCACTCGACGAAGGCGAACTAGAAGGCAATGTGGTTATCTGTCCTTGGCACGGAGGCCAATTCGACGTTACGACGGGGAAAGTTGTTAACCCGCCACCAATGAGAGATGAAGTGGCTTTCGCCGTCAAGGTGCAGGGAACCGACGTACTGCTCAAGAAGGAATAGCTTCAGGAGCAAGCGTCTCTTTCTTTCGACGTTTGCGCATTAGAACGGCTCCTACGATAGTTACAGACGCCAAAACCACTGCGACTAGAATTGCAGGGGGGTACGTTAGGACGTAGACTGCTGTAACCGTTCTTGGTCTATCCATAAGAACCGGTTCAGACACTGCCTTCCCGTCTTCGTCAACCCAGTAAGCGAAGCGATAGCTAGCGCCAATGAGTTGTAAGATTCCTGGTGCTGGCACCATCTGCGGAGAAAAAATCTGAGCTGTAGAGTTAGCATCGTACCATCCTGAGCCAGAAGAAGGTCCGAATTTCGAGCTGACGCTGAGGTAATACTGCGCTGTGTAGTTTAGCACCTTCAGTAAGTTCGTGGTTACAGTGAGATTGCCGCCGCGCAGATTGTACCTTGTGCCTGGGGCTTCCAGCAATTGTGCATCCGATGACAATGTATGCTCTGTTCCCAAAGGAAAATAGAGCTCTACCCAAGCCCCTCCGTGCACGACTACGGTTTGACTACCGTCTATCCTTACTGTTGCAATGGTCTCCTGTGGTATCCCTGCGAAAACCATTGTGATCCGAAAGAGCCCCGTAGCTGTTCTTCCATCAGCCTTTCCGAATCCCCAAACGGGCGAGCCGTTGGGAATCAGGCCAGTATGGATGTCAGGGCGTGCTGTTTCCCTAAATGTCCTCGGGATCTCGCTTGCGTCAAGATTCGGTTCGTACTGCAGCATTAAGGCGACTACGCCGGCGACATGAGGAGCTGCCATGCTAGTGCCGGCGAGCATTCTGTGGTATGCGTCAGGGTCACTGTCGCTCTTCGGAACTAGGCTTGATCTCGCTGATGCGATGAATATGCCAGGCGAGGCCACATCAGGTTTGATCCTGCCGTCCCTTGTAGGCCCAAGCCCACTGAAGGATGCAATCTCGCCAACCGGAAAACTCGTGTGACCGAATGACTCGCCATTGATGCCGCGCCACGAATTCTTGGATACATATGCTCCTACGGTCACCACAAGTTTCGCGGTTCCGGGGATGCCTATGGTATTAAATGGGTCTATGAGGTAACCTGACCCTGGAAGGAAGGTGGCTCCAGGAAATATGCAGCCGGCCGTGTCAATCCAGGCGTCCCAAGTGCTGTTTGCGCGCACAGCATTCGCTCTGAGCCTGAGGCTCCACCCGTCGCTTGGTAGTGTGCCATTCGAGTTGACTTCGAAGTAGATTTCACTGCCGAGAGCTGACGAGCTCTCAAAGGCAGTAACTTTTCCATAGAAGCTACGAGCACCACCAGCAGGTGTTGGAATCGCATAGGCCTCACCGTTTGGAGTTTTCAGGACGGCATCAATTTGGTCGAGTGGCGAATACCAGACATCGACTGCGAGGTCGGTAGTAGTTTTCTGCACTTCGATGTTGAGAGTGACGTCGTCGCCTCGTCGAAGTTGTCCTCGCGCATGGTCCTTATCCTGTGCGGAGTTTCCGGCGGCTACAACGACCGGTGTTCCTGACTTGACGAATGCGTCAAGCCCGTGTTCCAACGGGTCACTGCCGTCATGACCACCAATGTTTCCTCCTAAGCTCAAGTTGATGACCGCCCGGAGACCCAGCTGTGTAGCCCTTTGTGTGATGTAGTTGATGCCATCAAGAATCTCGGCGGTGTCGAAGGTCCAGCTGTCACCGTTGCAAGTTGTGTGCCCACTCTTGACGAAAATAATTGAAGCGTAGGGAGCAACCCCAGTGAAGTTGCCAGTTGCTCGGCCTGAGCTTGCCGCTATCCCAGCTACATGAGTACCGTGACCGAAGCTGTCCAATTCAGGGCAGCTCTTGCCCTCAATGTCAAGGGAGGTACATTCGTACCCGTAGTCAAACCCCTTGGGAGGGCGGCCTCTGGTTGTCTGGTCCCAGACGTAGAGAATTTTCGTGGTCCCGTTGGGGAAGGTGAAGTCTGGGTGGGCAATGTCGATGCCTGTATCTACGAAGCCGATGACTACGCCAGCCCCGGTGACGTTTCGGCCGTAAGCATCCTTGACCTCACGCCAGACCATATCCGCGCCGATTTCCGGGACGCTCTTGTCCAAGTAGACGTGAAGAGGATGTGAGGTCTCGATCCTAGAGACGAAGGGCAGCTCGCGAACTTGTCTCAAGTTATCAGGATACGTATGAAGGACTGCAACGGAACCAACAACGGTTGTTAGGGTACCTAACCTCTGCAAAGTCAGAGACTCTTCATGACTAATGTCGTTCATGCTCATAACGAACAGAGACAGCTTTCCGTCTTGAGGGACGACACTTCGTTCTATGAATGAGGAGGCTAAGGCAGGCTGCAGTAATGCCCCCACAGGAGCTAGGGCCACAACTGTGATTGCCATCAGAAGTAGCAGTGTAAGGAGTGTCTTTGAGAGGCTCAAGGGGTTACTCCCAGTTCAGTTGCGGCGTTTTCCGGAGGGGTATCTTGGCTTACGCTTTTGAAAGAGCATTCTGGTTTTCTTCCTGTAGTACGTCAGCGGGTGTGTTATCGTTGCGCATAGCTTGTCAGGGTTCACGCAAAGCCCGTGCGTCTTCATGGTATCACAGTTGGGCGCCGTGTACTTTCTCCTTGAGCCGCGTTTCCCTGCTATGTGCTCCACTTGATAACGGGCAATCCTCTCGTCGAAATCACTGAAGGCCGTGAACATCTTCAGCAGTTCCTCTTCACTTGTCCCAATGTTGAGTAGGAAGGCTGCCATGGCGAAGCGGCCCATGTGTGAAATGTGCTTACTCGATTGAAGGAGGCTAAGCAGGTTTTTCATGCAGGGAGGCATTGCGGAAGCCATGACGGCTCTCGGCACCTCCTCGGCTGTTAGGAATTGCGCTCTGGCCTTGAGGGTTGAGCGAAGAGGTTCAACAAGTGGCTCGAGCTCTTTAGGCAGACTGAGCTCCAGATTAGATGTTCTTTCCAGAACGCGTGCTTCAATCTCTTCTTCAAGCAATCTCGCGAAGTCTTCTCGAGGAAGGAAAACGTAACCTTCCGAAAGAACTCGATTCACTAGTTTCCATCTCATGTCTCGGATCCTCGCTGAGTTGCGCACATAATCTTTGAAATGAACCGCGAATTCGTAGTGACTGTCGCCGAGATCTCTGTCGATAAGCTTTGTATCCCAATGGAAAGATCCCGCCGCTACTTGCAGCAGCTTGTCGGGGGGTTCCTCTCTCAGCAGCTGATAGGCTCTCTTTGCCTCGGCCAGTGCGTATCTTCGTCGGGCCCTGTCGTCCGCGATTATGCTGATCAGCATCAGGGCGGTTGGATATGCGAGTATGTCGACATCCTCTTGAGTTAGGTCGGCTAGAATTCTGCCTGCGAGAACAGCCTGCTTAATCCTATCTATGGCGCGGTCAAGAATCGGCCTGAGTTCTGGTCTGGCGAGTTCGGCTGGGTCGATGTTGAAGGATCTTATGTAGTCCGAAGCCTCAGCCGTGAACGGATATTTTGCCAAGTCTAACCTTGTGAGAAGGGCCTGCATTCCATTCGCCTCCGAGCCTCAGGAGGCAGGTTGAGGCAAGGACAGTTTCGTTTTCGGGGTTAATACGTCTACTCCGCCTCGATTCTCGGGGCGACGTAATAGAGCAGTTTGCCTTGTTGCGGCATCTCGTATTCCAGTTTAATCGGCATATTGGTTGAGAACTCGAGAGTTACGAGCTCCGCAGCTGTAGAGCCAGCCTTCGAGATCTCTCCGAGGTAATTCAGATTGAAGGTGGCCTTGCAAGGCTCCTTGACTTCCAATTCCAACAAGTCTTCGCTTCCCTTTTCCAGCTCAATCTTCACGCTACTCAGTTCCGTAACCGCTTCGGCAGTAAACCTTTCTTGGGTAGTCTCCAGCCGTACATTGTCACTTACCGTCTGAATTCGATCGATGATTCCCGCGAAACTTGAGCTGATCATCTTGATCTTGCTGTTGAACGCGATCTTGGGTGTTGGGACTTCCTCGTCGCCCGGATCTAGAGTAGGTAGGATGAATGTTGTCCTCCATTTTCCCTTTATGACCATGTTCAGCTTGCGCGTGCCTTCATCATAAGCCAGCTCGAGTGGCTCGGACCCTGCGCCGCGCAACTTCTTGACAATGTCGCTCACATTCAGTCTGATCTTAGTGGGTTGAAGGCAGGTATACTCATCGAATGCAGACTTGTTCCACTCGAAGTCCACCATGGCAACATGAGACGGATCCATTGACCTTAGCTTAATTCCCTCCGGCGCTGCATTGAAATCAGCTTCTTCAATGAGAGTTGAGATTGCCGAAAGCAGGTTCCTCCAAAGCCTGGCGTCACCGATAGTTGCCTTAAACAAGCGCTGACCACCAATCGCTAGTTGGCGTCTAGAAAGACGCCCTTGTGTACTTTAATTGAACGGTGTTCGACGTTCTTGCAGAGCCTAAGAATTCTCACGCCAAGTAGTTCCGCAGCTTACGCATCGGAAGAACTGCGTGGATGACTCATCTGCGCCTCGTGTCTGAACAAGCCAGTAGAATGCTTCCTTGTGCCCACACTTGGGGCAGTCGACCTTTGTCTTGGGTAGAGTCCGGATCTTCTGCTCCTCCTTGCCAATCACCACCACGTTCTCCTCCCTCTGCTGCAGCTTCTGTATTGTGCGGTCTGACCGTTTTGTTTCATATCCACATTTGGGGCAGCTCAGCACGACCGATTTCTGCTTCTTGGTCGGAAGAAGTGCTAAGCCACAGCGTGGACAAAACTGCACTTTTGATAACGACCGGCTAGCCCAATCCCTGTGAGTTCAATTTAAGCGTTACTTGATTTCCGCTAGAAATGATTGGTTCAGAACGCGGTTAGCAATCAGATCTGCGGTTCTCACGGCCTCAGGGATCCGTGTGCCGACGGCACATGCAACCCTCAGAATACTCTCAGCCTCCTGACGGCCTATCCCGTAGGCCAAAACTGAGCGGTCTCTTCTGCCTAGGAAAATGCGAATCACTGGTCCCCTCTTGGTTTCCCTGCCAAGTCCTCTCGCATCCTTAGATGTCCGAAGTAGGCAGAAGACGGGTAGCCTAATTCTAGTCGCCAGTTTCTGAAGACGGATGGTCTTTCTCGCGACAAGTTGCGGCCGCGAAAGTATGACGGCCCTGATCTGGGAATAGTGTTTGGAGTTCTTGATCGATGTAGCCACAGTGTTGAGGTAGCCAGAACGTTTCGGGTCCACGAGGAATACCAGTATACCGTCGAGCCAGAGGCTGCCCCTGTAGATTATCCCCACTATCGGAATACTCTTGCCGATTCGCCCTCCTCTTGGGGCGCTCAGCCCAAGGATTCTGATCTCCCTTTTAGGCAAAATTAGAATCCCGCCGCTTCATTCCGGGCCCAAGCGTTCGGCGGCAAGCTTCAGCAGGTCGGCAAGGCCTAAGGCGGGACCGGCTGGATGCTGACTGAGAATCTTCACGCTTTCCTGAATGGCCAGCTGACCATTAAGATAGGCTGCCGCCAACAGGGATTCACAAGCGTTCGCGAGGTCCTTTTTCGCAACCCTAGTGCCTAGATAATTACGAAGCCCCGCGAGTCTGAAGGCGTCCGCTAGGATCCTGTCACTTACTTTGGTTGCCCTGGGCCGCCTGCTGGTTTCCGTTAGGGCTAAGGAATAGACGAAGTTGACGTAAGCGTCCCCTAGGCTTGCGAGGTCCTTGTCCCGCAGTATCTCACGGAGTGTTTCAGGTTTGCTCATCAGGTGTGGCTGACGGCCTCGTTGAATTTTGTGCTGAACTCTCTGTTTAGTTCCTGTATGTTGTTCAATGCGTTGACGAGCGCTTTCTCCGGTGAAACATCCCGCCTAGTTCTTAGGTAGACAATGCTGGACCTGATGAGTGGGTGCGGTTGGTCGTATCCAGCGATCTCGACGTTCTTGTCTTCCAGAAGCACTTTCTGGAGCAGATTACAGAACGTGTGGTCTTCTCCGATTATTTCAAATTTCAAATCATTCTTGGTCTTCGAGATGACTTTCAATTCCATATGTTTTGCCTCAAGCGAACCTTCCATAGTCTTCAGCTAATCTTCTCCTTTCCAGATTTCCGCATGACGAGCACTGGAGTCGCTTGTTTACAAATTCTAACATGGCCCCGCACTTCGAGCAGAAGCCCTTTACTACTCCAAGCCCGCGACCCGCCGTCGTTAGGTGCGGAATTCTTCCCGTCATGTCAATAACTCTTGCACGAATTATGTCACCGGCCTTGCAGACGTCCGACATGTTTCTTTCATAGCGAGGGCTCGAGGACGAGATGTGAAGAATTGCGGTGAACGGATTTTGTAGTGTCTTTCCGTCAATCTTCCAGATGCTCATAGTTGCCATTTTCTCTTGGGCATGAGTCACCGTTGCCAAAACGGTTGCCCCTTCCTTGGGGAGCTCTGGCATCCTCGTGTTGGGAATGACCACAACTCGCTTGTTCCTAATGTCAATCTTCGCGGTTCCGGTGAAGTTTGAGTAAATCGTTCCGTCCTCAACGTAGGTTCCCACACCTGGGAGGAACTCTTCCACAACTCCCAGCTTGTCCCCAGGGAGGACCGGTTGCACTAGGTCCCTTGTGACTTTGCTCAAATTGACTGCACTTAACCTCGAAATCACAGATTGACCTGCTCGTCATCTGAGTTTCTGAACGGTCATTCTTCTTGTAATTTCACGATTCGCGAACCGATAGATTGCAGGGCGGTATATAAGGTCAGATACGGAGACTCTGCCCTACTTGCTCGATTCTGTACACGTCGACATCGACGGAGCTCCGCTTCCTTCTGTGGAAGGGGAATTGGTGTGGAATCTCCATCTTTGTTTCCATCAATATTTCGAAGCGGCTCCCCTTTTCTTGTAACCATCGGTGAAGGAACCCGCGTGTTGAGGATTTGTGTATGCTGTAGGTCACGTTGCCAAGTCTCAACGCCGTCTCGAGAAATCTGAGGTCGGTATGGGGTGTCCTGGTGCCGAAGGGGGGATTCATCAGAACTGTGTCTACAGGTCCCTTCAGAACTTCGATTTTCCCCAGTATCCAATCGACTTCCAGACCAAGCTGCTTGGAATTTTCCAAAGCCGCTCCTAGCGCCTTTCGATCAACGTCAACCCCGGCAACGTATTCAGCACCAAGCATCGCTGCTCCAAGAGCCAGTCTCCCCGTCCCGGTACCTAAGTCTGCCACGGTTTTTCCTTCAATATCTCCGTGCACGTAGCAAGCCTCGAAGAGAACTTCTGAAGCCAACTCGGCGGGTATGGTGTATTGTTCAAGTGCCAGCTTCGGTTCTGGATGCCCCTTGACACTCTGAAGACTGATCGCCAATTCGCGTTTCCGGACCTTGACGATGCTTGCCGATTTCTCATCAGGTTTCAACTGAGACAGCCTGAACCAACTTCATTGAGAATTGACTTGTTTTGTTCTAATGCCACTCTTCGAGTGTCATCCCTTGGGTGTAGTCTTCCCAGCTCTTCTTACCTAGGGCGACCATGACTTCTTCAGGGTTCAGGATTGGCTTCTGATATCGTTCTTGGTCGTCAGTGCTTATGCGTGGGCAGGAGATTTCAACATAGGCATCCAGATCAGTGAATGACCCGAGCGTCTCTGGAATTACTTCGGTTGCGCACAGCAAAATTGTTGAGTGTCCGTTTTCGTCGAGAAGATGCTTCAATCGCCGGGCCAACGAGAGATTCATCTGGCTGCTTTTCAGGCCAACAATTATGCCGATCCTTTTCGCTTCTTTGAAGCGAGTAATTTGGATCCATCTCTTTCGGAGCAGCCTCTTGCAGATTTCTGTCATGTCACGTGCTGTGTGCTCAAAGGGGTCGACGACTATTGTGCGCTTGCCGGTCGCCAACGGTATTCCTAGCGCGTGGAAGTCTCCGCCGCTTAGCAGAACAATGGCGTCCACCTTGTTCGCAATCGCCCGCATACTGCCATAATCACAGCCTAAGACCTGGCCCGGATACTTCAACCAACCCGAGGGCCTGCCGACCAGAACTTCCTTCCCATGAGCCTCAAGGATCTTCTTCGCAGTTTCTATTTGGTTTATGTGCTGAACATTCGAAGCTAAGCCAATCACATGTTCTTTCCCAAGCATCCTAACCACGTCCTGCATTGGCGTCTCCACAGAAACATCTGCTCGGGCTTCGACATACAGAATGCTTTCTTGGGTAGATTCGCCCGGTATTTCCGCATGACCAACGTGAATCAATAGGTCGGCGGCGATTCGGCTCTTCGGGTACAAGGCCAAGTCGCATGCTCCGTAACATGGGTCGCCTGATACGAAAACTTCTGAGCCAGTTTCCTTTTCCAGAAGTCTAGCTAGTTTGAAGCCAACAGGCTTCAGCCCTTCAGGCATTTGAACTAGTATCCGTTTGGCTCCTCGTTTCTTGACTTCGTCTACGATCCTGTTCTCTTCGAACTGAAACATGATCTAACAAGAGTTTAGGAATGAATGTGTGCAAATTAACCGTTCCTCGTATCGGCTAGTTGGGTGGGGAATCTGGAGGGCCAACACTAGTTAGGATGCATAACGCCAAAAATAGTGCTGTTTCAGGTTGCCTGCGGTGCCTCGGTCAGAAGCTTCTCCTCTGATATGACGCATGCGACTGGAAGTTTCGTGGCCGCCACTCTCAGTGCTTTCTTGGCATGTTCCAACGCATTGGTGTTTACGTGTACGTCAAGAATCGACTGGGCTGACTTGATTCTGGCTGCTCTCCCAGTTGGCTTACCGAATGCTCTTCTCATGCCTTCCTGCAACCTGTCTGCGCCCGCGGTCGCAATCATTCGGTTTTCCCTGAGGACGATGTGCGGGTAGACCCTGAGTTGGATCTTGTATCCTGTTTCGCCCAGAGCGTCAAAGAGAACTTTGTTGGCTGCAACTCTGGCGGCTTCGAGTGCGTTGTGCCTGATCTGGATCGGGGCCTGCGCCACCAAGGAGAACCTGTATTCAAACTGGCTTTTTGTGTCGCCCATGACGAATTTTGAAATCTTCGGCGGAGGAGCGCCGTGAATATATTTCTCTCTTGTATATGGCTGGCCTTTCGGAAGCCTGTAGTTTCTGCCTTTCATGGTTCGTCGGCTCTGAGGGAGCTACCGTGATTGCCTGGAGGCTTACTTAAGTTTCGCTTTGCAAGTCTTGTTATCGCCGCATTAGTCGCGTTCGAGGATCACGTACGTTACGGTTTGCGCTAGTTGAGGGTCGTAGTGACTTGTCATGCTTATCGCCTTCCAACCCTTATCCGCCATGATTTTCAGCGCCTTATCCAAATTGTTTTGTTGCACGCCAGTCGAAAAGTCCAAGACTGTCTGGTAACAGCCTTGGATTTGGTCTAGAATGCTAGGGTCCTTCACGATTGCCGCTGCCCCAAGCATTTTCTGATTCGAGTAATCCGCCAACTTTTCACCACGCATACAGCGTCTATGTGGCTTTAGCCTATGGGCTGTTCCTGCGGGTTCTATAGTCGTAACCTTTCTACTTAGTGTTGGAGCGCCCTTGGGAAGCCCTCCTGAACACGCCCGAAAGCAGGGACGCCTCCCGGCTGGAGATGAAGGATCGCGAGATCACGTTGCGGAAGGCCCGTAAGGCTAGTTTGCGCTTGTGTGGTTGAATATCCAGACGACTCGTGAAGCGGTCGAAGTGCTTCAGAAGCCACGCTTTCGAAGCGCCTGTGGCAAGTTGGATACGTCCTTCGGATGATTTCTTCTGGAAGATTTCGTAGAAGACGATGGAGGCTGCAGTTGCAACATTCAGGACATTGTAGTGGCGGCTAGCGGGAATTGTCACAATGAAATCGCAGGCTTCCACTTCCCGATTATTGAGCCCTGTGCTTTCGCGGCCAAACACTACCGCAATCGTCCCTCTGCCAGTCGCGATTCTTTGTGCAAATTGCTGCGCGGTTATGGCAAACCTGGGCAGGTTTGTTGTGCTCGAGGCTGCGATCGAGCTAGTTCCCACAACCATGCCTGTCCCCTTTATGGCCTCGTCCAGGGTCTTCACGATTCGAGCCGATGTGAGAATGTCGAGGCCTCGCATTGCGAAGGCCCTGGCTTCGCCGTCGATGGGTACTTTGGGGTTCACAATCCACAGGTCATCGAAGTCGAAGTTCTTCATGGATCGCGCTATTGCGCCTATGTTTCCCTCTTTTTCAGGTTCGAGTAGAACTACCCTAATTGCCAGTTGTGCCACGCCCGAGACGGGCGTAGGTGGCTGCGATCTCATTGGATAAGTTTACTAATTCCTCCGGGCCGACTTCAAAGACTCGTTTCTCAGGAATGGTAATCTCCCGCATCATTCCTGTGTGATAATCAGGAAAACGCCCTGTCAAGTATTGACTCAAAACCCCGACAAGTCGCCTTCTGCGTTGTGTGAATAGGAACCTTACAAGGTCCGAGAACAGCCGCCAGTCATTGGCCTGGGAGGCTTTTCCTGATGGTGTGATTGTCACGAGCGCTGAATCTACTCTGGGTTTGGGGTTAAAGGCTGTTCTGGGAACTTTGGAGATTACATTTGCGTGGGCCCTACATTGTACCATTACAGTCAGTCTTCCGTACTCAGCCGTTCCGGGCCGCGCGGTCAATCTCTCGGCGAATTCGTTTTGAAGGAGTAGTGTGGCAAGCTCGAACTTGCCTTCAAGGATCATTAGGACAAGTTTGGATGAGATGTTGTAGGGGGGACTTGCGACCATTTTGGTGTACTGCGGGATCTCGACTCTCAGTACGTCGCCCTCGATTATTGTTAGGTTACGATAGCCAGCGAGTCTCTTAGCCAGATATTTGGCCAAAGTTCGGTCCTTCTCGACCGCAATGACGCGCCCAGCCTTCGCCGCGAGTTCCACGGTCAAGAAGCCCAGGCCAGGCCCCACCTCCAACACAATGTCATCGCGTGAGAGTTTTGATTGTTCCAAGATTTCTTCGCGAACTCGCTTGTCGATGAGGAAGTGTTGGCCGAACCTCTTGAGCGGTGGAATGCCTAACTGGTCGAGTTCGCGGCGAACCCAAGCCACCAAGACGATCTCAGCCTGACTTGGAAGGACTGCCTGTAGGGCCTTCTATTCTTTCAGGAATTGAGACAATTCCGTCTGTCCAACCTTGCCTGATAGGTCTGAAAGCTTTACTCCTACGCGGCGCAACACAGCTTTTGGTGTCGATTGGAGAAATTCCTTCAACAATTGCGCGGAAAGCTCGTGAATGGTGTTCGTGTCATCTGTCGCTGTGTCAAGTGTTTTGGATCTGCTATGTATGCTTAGGTCTTCGAGTATGGCTATGACGCCCACTGATCTGAACGCTAAGCCATATTGGGCAAGTTTCTGTGCGACAGATGCAGAGAGTTCATTGAGCGTGGGCAGAATTTTGGCGATTTCGCGGGTGTTGTTCTTCAGAGTGCCTATTCGGCTAAGCTGTGTGGGTTGTTCACGTTCCTTTACAGGTTCTTCGTCTTCTCCTCGAGCAGCGTTGTAGAGGTAACTTCCCAACGATTTTCCGAAGGCCTCGATCAACTTTGCGGGTTCGATGGCTGCAAGTTCCCGGATTGTTTTCGCTTGAAGCGAGGTGAGCTTCTCCTCAACCTTTGTTCCGACGCCTGGGATTTTGCTGACGGGTTGGTCGGAAAGAAACGACCTTGCGTTTTCGGGCACTACGTTTGTAAGGCCATCTGGTTTTCGGTAGTCCGATGCTATTTTTGCAAGTAGTTTGTTCGGTGCAATTCCGATGGAACAGGTGATGTTTTCCTGTCGGACGATTCGGTTCTTGATCTCTTGGGCCATTTGCTGCGCGTGTTCGAAATCGCCGTTAGCTCTTGCGGATATGTCTAGGCAGGCTTCGTCGATTCCTACTTGTTCGAATGAGTCCGCATAAGTTCTAAGAATGTTCATAATTCTGCCAGAAACTTCCTCGTACAATGGTCGATTTATAGGTAGAAATACGGGGTCGGTCTTTTCGAGGAGCTTTTTTGCGCGAATAATCGGTATTCCTGCTCTCACTCCATATTTTCTTGCTTCGTAGTTGCAGGTGCTGACGGCCCCGCTTTCTTCCGTTCGGCCTGAATAGACGCAGACGACCACTGGCTTTCCGCGAATGCTGTAATTCTTGTTTTCTTCGCACTGCGCGTAGAAGTAGTCTAGGTCCACGTGCATCACTACGCGTGAGGACATGCGGGCTGTCCTTCTTTCTAGGAAGTCGGTTTTCGCAATGTTATTGTGCTCTGGAAAAGATGCGGTACTTCTCTTCCCCGACCAGTTCGTCTAGGATTCGTTTCGCAATGACTCTGATCGGGTCGCCGATGCTTGTCCGATCTTGAATGTCCTTGAAGCTCTCGAAGGTTTTCTTCTCGCGTGCGTTGATTATCTGCCACATTGACTTCTTTCCGATGCCGGGCAGCAACTCGAGGGCGTGCATGCGGGGCGTGATGGGTTGGGAGTTGTTGAAGAAGGACACGAAGCGTGGTTCTTGGTTGGAGATCAGTTTTTCGAGCACGGGCAGTAGCTCTGCCTTGGCGTTAGCCGTCAAATCGTTATAGCCGATTCTGCCGATGATCCTGTTGATTTTTTCACGCCGCTCTTTCCCTATGTACAAACGTTCATGGAGACTAGCTTGAGCACCTGGCCGTACTTCGGCTTCGAGGAGAGTGAAGTAGCTCTCCCCAACCATCTGGACTGTGGGGAGGGCTAAATGCCTAAGTTTGTTAGCCACCGGTCTTCCGTGTTGCAGGTAGTCCAAAACGTAGGCGTATTCCTCGTAGAGGCGGGGGGCGAAGGCTCCTTCTCTGACCCGTCCCAGTCTTCCTCGTTCAGATGAGGCACTACTTCCTGTTCGTGAACTAGCTGTATTCTCGCTCAATTTCCCAGTCTCCGGAATTTGCTGAGTGACCCTAGCGCTAAATGATGTAGAACAAAGTGTGTTTACGCATTCTATTCAGTGCCCTAGTCCGAGGACGTTGAGCAAAACGTAGCAAGGTTGAGAGCATCCTGTGGCTGATTGGGGTTAGCGGGGAAAAAAGGCTTCCTATTCTTCTCTGTAGTTGCCGAGAAGTTTCAGAATGTCCTCCAGCTGCGTTCCGCTTACGATTCTGCCCTTCACAGTGAGGATTGTGCGCAGCTCCTCAATCGAACGGGGCATAGAATTCGCTATTTGGATAGCTTCCTTCCTGTCCAGCTGGAATTTCTCAGACAATTCCTTGACCAGCTTCTCAGCCTTGGTGGGAACCACTTTTGAGAACTTCTTGGTGTAATCTAATGTGCGCCTCTGAAACTCTCCGAGCTCCTCTTCCTTCACCTTTTCAAGTATTCTTCTTGCCTCGGCCACAGGAGAGGGCTTAACGTCAATGATTCTTCTCGGCAAGAAGAGTCAACTCATGGCGACGGCCGAAGATGTTCAGGTCTCGTAATGATCTGCTTCATCTGGTTGCCTGATTGGACGCCCACTATGTAGGACTTCCCGCGCTTGGCCTGAACTACACCGATTTTCCCATGATAGCGCCGGTGAGGCATGCCCTTATGAACGGATGGTTCAATGAGAATTCTGACTCTCTCACCCAACTTGTACGACCTCAGAATTCTGCTCAGGCCGATCTTGCCTCTCTCGCGGGGAGCCTTGCGGAGAAGGCTGCGAGTCTTCGACCTATAACCCTTCGAACGCCTCAATCGTCATGACCCTGAATTTTGTAGCAGACTCAGCCGCGGGCTAATTAACCTTAGGCCTACAGTATTGCGCGACTAAACGTTAGTTTCGAGCCAGGAGCTCGTTCGAAATTTGGTTTAAGAGAGCGAAGTTGCAAGAGCGGTCCATGGTCACAGTTGAAACCGTTGACCTCAGAAGAGAGTTCTCCGCGAGGACCGGCAAAGTCGTTGCATTAGACGGTGTGACCCTGCGGGTTGAGGAAGGAGAGGTGTTCGGCCTCCTGGGACCCAACGGGGCCGGAAAAACAACTCTCATTCGAATACTGTCAACGCTTCTACTGCCGACCTCAGGGAAGGCGACGGTGGGAGGATATGATGTAGCAGACGAACCGGAAAAGGTAAGGCCACTCATAAACATGGCCAGTGGCGCAGAGAGGGCAGGCTATGATTTCATCACCGCCAGAGGCAACCTCTGGTTCTTCTCACAATTATACGGGATTCCCTCTGAGAAAGCGCACAAGAGGATTAACGAACTCTCCGCTGCTCTGGAACTTGGCGACTACTTGGACAGCAAGCTGTACGCGCTCTCAACGGGATACCGGCAGCGGATGACCATCGCCAGGGCGTTCATCAACGACCCGAAGGTCGTGTTCATGGACGAACCGACTGTTGGTCTAGATGTCATGACCGCTCGGAAAATCAGAGAATTCTTGGCAAGGCAAGCTAAGGACGGAAAGCGCACAATTTTCTTGGCCACACACAACATGGCCGAGACCGACGCGATCTGTGACAGGGCCGCGATAATAGACAAGGGGAAGATCCTTGTCTGCGAATCCCCCGAATTTCTGAAGAGGTCCCTCGGGGTTCCCGCCTTTGTAATTGAAGTGTCTCCTGCGCCGCGTTCGCTTGAGCCATTCTCATCTTTGCACGGTGTCAGTGGTGTCACTTCCACGTTTGATGAGGAGAGAGAAGTTGCTAGAGTGACGCTCTTGGTCGAGGCTGAGGATGTGGTGGAAGGGGTTCTGTCTGCGGCGAAGACGGCTGGTTTGAAGGTTCTGACTACTTGGCGACAGGAGCCTACGCTCGAGGAAGTTTTCGTGAAGCTAGTGGGGAGAGGTTTTGCAGAGAGGGAAATGGAGCTCACTCGCTGAGCACTGGTTCAGAACCATGTACGCCCGAGCATGGGTTAGGGTGAAGAGCACCTACGGCGAGCCTCTGTGGCTGGCCGTAAACATTGGTTTTCCACTCTTCTCTTCAGCGGCAATGGCCTTACTCTACGCAAGCACAGGACTATCCAGCTTAACCGGGTTTGCAGTGCTGGGCGGAGTCATGCTGGCATTCTGGGGAAACGTCCTCTGGTCGATGGCAACACAATTCAACTGGGACAAGGAAGTTGGGATCTTCGAAATCTACCTAGTATCCCCAGCTCCAATAACCGCCATACTCGTCGGGATGTCCGTTGGAGGAATAGTTGGCACGGCTCCGTCGGCAGCGCTAATCGCAATTGTCGGTTGGATATTCTTCGCGCCGCCTGCGAACCCGTCATGGTCCGCAGTGGTGACGACCTTTGTGCTAACGCTTGCGTCGCTCTACGCGATGGGGATGGTTATGTCATCTTTTTACTTGACCTATGGCCGCGAAGCGGAATCACTCAACGAGACGGTTAGCGAACCCGTCTCGATGCTGTCGGGCCTCTACTTCCCGTCCTTGGGAAGCGGCTCACCTTTTCCTTTCGCAGTACAGGCTGTTGCATCATTGATACCACTCACGGTCGGAATGGATGCTCTAAGGAAGTCTCTCTTCCAATCGGAGAACATAGCTGCCGTATATCCGAATCTTCTTGCTCTTGCTGTGATGGGAGTCGTCCTTCTTTACTTGGCCGATAGGTCCCTTGAAGCGTTGGAAATGAGGGGGAGGCGAGAAGGCACACTGGTGGTTAGGTTAAGATGAGGACCATCAGAGCCATCGCAGCATCAGTCTGGATGGGCTGGCAGCGAGACTTGGAATGGACTAACCCGTTGCTCAGCCTAGGCGTTAAGGCGATAGCCCCAGCGGCTGCAGTACTTTCCGCGTCGATAGTCTACTGGTACGGTTCTAGTTTCGTAGGGCGATTCAGTCCAGAAAGATTAGCATACATCGTTGTAGGTGCATCACTCTACGCTCAGATTGCCACGTACGCGTATGTGCCAACGGCAGCGATTTCTGAAGGTAAATGGACCAACGTGTACCCGCAGGTTTGCATCACACCCACTTCTTCCATTCCCTATTTGGCCGGCAGGTGTTTGGCATCATTCACCGCGTCGGTTCCCATTGTGATAGTATCGCTAGTAGTATCGTATTACGTGTCCGGAATGTTGTTCGGACTTTCCCCAGTGCTTATTGTGTCCTCATCATCGGTATCGATGTTTGCTGCAGCTCTCTTGGCCAGCATTCCTGCCGTCCTCGGGTTGGGGTACCTGCTCGGCTCCTACTCAATTTTCGTCAGTAGATTCGAATGGGCCCTTCCCTCATACATCTCGGGCGTTCTCATGATCTTCTCTGAAGCTCTCTTTCCGGCCACTGTTCTTCCGTGGCCCTTGTCACTGTTCTCGGAGGCCCTACCCTTCACCTACTTCATGAGAGCGTCCAGGGCCGCCCTAATCTATGGTTCCATCAGCGCGTACGCTGTATCGATGAGCTACGCCCTGCTGGGCGGTCTACTCTTCTTGGCAGTAGGACTGGTCGCCTTCAGGTGGGCGGAGAAGAGAGGGAGAGAGAAGGGACTAATCGATAGGAAAGTGGGCTAACCAATTTCCCCGACAAGCGCTTTGCAACAGGCTACGTTCGAACTGGGAACGGCATGCCTCGGCCGAGTGCCGCCCCTCGACGTTTCATGCTCTTCATCATTTTCTTCATCATGAAGTACTGGTTGACGAGTTCCTTGACCTCCTTCTCTGAATGGCCGGCCCCCCTCGCAATCCTCCTCGCCCGCGACGAATCGATGAGCTTTGGCTCCTCGATTTCGTCGGCCGTCATGGATTGAATGATGACGCGCCAAGAGTCCAGTTTCTTCTCTGCTGTTTCCATGGCGTCGTCGGGGATGTTGACTCCGCCCGGGACCATCCCCAGCAGCTTCTTCAGCGGTCCCATCTTTCTGACGGCGACCATTTGCTCGTACATGTCTTTCAGCGTGAATTTTCCTTGGAGAAAAGCGCGGGCCTTCTTCTCCGGGATCTCGATTTCAGCTTCCCGGACCCTCTCAACTAGAGCTTTGATGTCGCCCATTCCGAGAAGGCGGCCGACAAACCTGTCGGGAATGAACTGTTCAACATCGTCTATCTTCTCTCCAGTTCCGATGAACTTGATTTTCGCTTGAGTGGCAGCGACCGCCGATAGGGCGCCGCCGCCTTTGGCTGTTCCGTCGAGTTTCGTGACGAGAATAGACCCGATCTTTGTTGCCTCGTTGAAGGCCGCAGCATGCGCCATTGCAGCCTGCCCGATTGAAGCATCTATCGCGAGAATTATCTCGTCAGGCCTGATGAGCTCGGCCAGCTCTTTCATCTCAATCATTAGCTCCTTTTCGTTTTTGTGCCGCCCCGCGGTGTCAACTATGATTAGGTCATGCTTCTGCGCGCCGAACTGCTGCATCCCATCTCTTACGATGTCTAGAACATCCGTTGCGCCAGACCTTCCAAAGACTGGGACATTGATTTTGTCCGCGAGCTGTTTCAACTGTTCGTATGCGCCCGGCCGGTAAGTATCGGCGCATATTATCGCGGGCCGCAACCCGCGTTTCTGGTAGAAACGTGAGAGCTTGACGGCGGCCGTTGTCTTCCCTGTTCCCTGAATGCCCACGAGCATGATGACTTGGGTTTTTCCAGGCTCGATAGTGAGCTTGGCGGCTTCCTCGCCGAGGAAGCGTGTTAGTTCCTCGTAGAGTACCTTGATTACGTGCTCTCGCCGAGAAATTCCAGGCGGAAGCTTCTCCTCGAGGGACCTCTTCTCTACTGCCTGAGAGATCTGGAGAACCAAGTTCACGTTAACGTCGGATTGGAGGAGGGCTCTCTGCAGGTCATGCACAAGTTCCTTCACGGCCTTCTCATCGACCACCGCCATACGGAGAAGTTTCTTGACTGCGTCGCCAAGCGACCTGCCCAGCGCTTCGAGTGCGCTCATTGACAATCATCGGATGTTTGGTCAGTACGCATTGCGGGGTCCGTACTAAAACTTCTTCGTGTTCTGACGAACCATTTAATTAGAGCCTATTCTTGCATCCCAAGCATTCTCCGACTCCCACGAAGGGTAGTGTCAAATGTCAAAGAAGCCTCCTCAAGCCGACCCGTTCAGAATTGCGGAGACGGGCACGATTCCGAAGAAGCCTGTGGTCATCAGTGGTCTTCCGGACGTTGGCTTAGTTGGGTTGCTTGCCGCGTCTGAGATGATCAGTTCGCTCAAGTTGAATGAGGTCGGCGCAATCGAATCCGACCTGCTGCCCCCCATGATCGTTTTGCATGCTGGCGTTCCGAAATCCCCAGTCCGGGTCTTTGCAGACAAATCCTTGGTTGTCATCATATCAGAAACAGCGATTCCAGTTCCACTTCTGAGGCCTCTTGCCAACGGCTTGGTTGACTGGGCGCTTCGCAAGGGCGCAGAGTTGATGTTATCCCTAGGTGGGATGGCTGTGGCCAACCGGCAAGATATTGATGCGCCCAAGGTTTTTGCGGCACTATCCGAGATGGCCCTCGAGCCTAGGTTGAAGGGGGCCGCTGAGATTCTTGAGGAGGGCTACATTGTCGGTGCTTATGGATTGATGCTCAGGAAGTGCACGGAAGTCTCGCTGCCAGCGATCACTCTCTTGACGCAAGCATACTATAATTACCCTGATCCTGTGGCCGCCGCTGCCGCTTTGAACACAGTCAACAAGATACTTGACCTGAATGTTGATGTTAGCGGACTGCTGCGGAGGGGTGAAGAGATACGGCTGAGAAGCAAGGACATGATGCACAGAACTCAGGAAGAGCTGGCAAGGATGAACAAAGCCCACGAATACGACCTTCCGCCTCTGTACGGGTGATATGTGATGAGCGTAGAATCAAAGAAAGTCAGCCGCGATGAGTACGGAGGCCAACCTGAAACATCTGCGATGCACGGTTCCGGGTGGAATGTTGCAGCCGCGTGCATAGAGCCTCTATACAATGTGCTTGTTGCGGCGACTGAGGTGCTTCTTACCATCGACCTGCCGTATGTGAATGAGAAAGGCGTAAAGTTGCGCTGCCCCGCCAACGATGTTGTCGAAATCTACGCAGAGACAAGCCGGAAAATTACGTTCAAGGATCTTGGTGTCAAGCACCGGCACGGCGAGTTCACATGCTACCACGCACGAATCCGAATACCCGTCCCAGTGGACGAGGCCAGAATCAACTCGAAGTTCAAGCGGGGCGTTCTTGAAGTTCACATACCGCGGCTAAAATGAGCTAGACGCGAAGCTATTTACCCGCGCTCTCCAGGGCCGCCAACGCCAGCAACGGAAATGCCACCGTCGCATCCGCAACGACCGTTACAATTTTCCTGCGGCTCTTGATTTTTCCCCAGCTTATTGCCTCTTCCAGGGGTGCGCCGCTTGTTCCTCCACCCTCGGGCCGGTCCAGCGTGATTTGGATCGCCGCGTCCAAGCCACCTCTGAAGGAGTTTGCTATGAGGACATGATGTTTCGGCATGCCGCCGCCCAGGATAATGGCTCCGACTTTCCTTGCGTCATATGCCATGTTAACGAGTTTCGAGAAATCTTTGAAGGGGTTGATGAACAGAGGGTTGAGTTGGCTGTATGTCCAGAGGTTTAGGCCAAGCATCGAGTCAAAAATGCCCGGGCAGAAGACTGGAACACTACGTTTCTGGGATGTGCGTAGAATCGATTGCTCATCCGCAAGTTGGCGCCCGAACTCCCAGAGCAACTCGTAACTTGCGATGTTGCGACGCCTTGCTTCCGGTATCCGGTTCAGCATTCTGTGTGTTGTCTTCTCTAGGTTCTCAATGGCTTTCTGCTTCACAAGGAGATCGTAGATCCTAGAGAGACCTTTCCGTTTTAACACGGTGTCGTCTGCCGTTTCGGATCCTACAATGTGTCTGTGGCCTAGTCCTTCAAGCATGTCGTGGGTGACGTTTGCGCCAGTAGTTACTATTCCGTGCAACAACCTCTTGTCTACGAGGTCTCTGATGATTGTTCTGAGGCCGCCGGGGACTATTGGTCCTGCGAGAGAGGTGAAGTTGCAGTAGTCCTTGTTGCTGAACATCTCGCCAAGAATTTTCGCCGCTCTGCCGAAGCGGCCTGGGCCTAGTACTTTTACGGCTTCCATTTGTTTGGCGACGGCGGAGATGGGCATTCCGCGTTTGAGTTTGATATGGGACACTATAGGCATTGGTTTGGCCTTCAGCAGGCGAGAGTAGTTGGTTCAGGTTAGCCCTTTATGCGCATTATCTTGTTCTGCCCCAGCATCTGCCAGTACTCGACTTCTGCGCCTTGGGAGAGCTTGGACTTGAGCTCTTCCTCTTCAGGCATTGGGGTTTCGAATGTTTCGTAGCTCTGCATGTCCATGAGTTGAACAGTGTTTCCCATGATTGCGATGACCTGAGCCGTCCTCTTTTCAATCATCGGGATTTCTATGCGGGCGTCCACGGGGCTGACTACGTTTTTCTTGCTTCCGGTCGTCACGCTGATTGCGACTATTCTTGCCTTTGCGGCTCCATGCTTGCCGGGTTTGGATTTTTCATATTCGACAACCCTGCAGGGTTCGCCGTCGACAACTATGTACTGACCGATCTTAACGGAACCCACGTCAACTGGTCTGCTCAGGTCTCATCGCCGAGGTTCTAAGTTCGAGGCTGTAACGTTGCTGCTTTCTCTAAAAAGCTTGTTAGCTTTAGAGAGCCCTCAAGTGATTTTTTCCTCGACGTCGAGAGGAGTGGACTCTTTAATTATGCTGAGTGCGTTTTAGTGGCTGTTCTGGTGAGCCCGGGATTGGCCTTCACAGTCGGCCTCGTTTCTAGGCTTGATGATGAGCGTGCACTAGAGATCTCAGCAACCGTGGCCAAGCAGCTCAGGAAGAAGGGAGTGACAGTCAATCCGGAGCTTGAACTTGCGAAAAGAGGGAGGCTTGGTGGAGGAAAAGAATTCGCTGACCTGAAAGGCGATCTGATTGTTACTGTGGGTGGGGATGGCACCGTGCTGAAGACTTGCATGGCCATCCCTGACCCTGAAACGCCGGTCCTAGCAGTGAACATGGGCCGGCGAGGATACCTAACCGAGGTCGAGCCGAAGGACGCGGTCCATTCCGTTGAACTCGTGATGAAGGGCAAGTGCCGGTACGAGAAGCGCGCCAAGATGGCTGTCCAACTGGATGGGAAGCATGTGGTGGATGCGCTTAACGAACTCGTGGTTTCGTCGGGTAGCCCTTCCAAGATGCTCGACCTCCGGTTGGACGTTGATTCTGAGCAGCTGCTTCAGTTCAGGGGCGACGGGGCAATAGTCTCGACGCCTACGGGCTCAACTGCTTATGCGCTGTCGGCTGGGGGGCCGGTTGTCGATTCATCAGTAGACGCCTATGTCGTGACTTTCATATGCCCTCTAGAATTCCTGCGGCCCTACGTTGTTTCGATGGACAGGACCCTGTCAATCCAGATGGTGAACCCGAAGCTTCGCGCTCTTGTAGTGGCAGACGGAAGGTTCCAGAGAGAACTCACGCAAGACGTGAAGCTGTCCGTAACAAAATCTAAGCATTCGGCGGTCTTCGTTCGGTTGGGGCCTGCGAGACCTCTGAGAAGTCTGATGAGGCTTCACGAGACGGAGCGGGCAAGTTTGTGAAGGTCCTAGTTCTTGACACGTCCGCTCTCATCATGGGTTTGGACCCTTCGGGCCTAGAGCTTCACTCGTACACCGTGCCTGAAGTGGCAGACGAGCTCCGGGACCAGACTGGGCCCTCGTATAGGCTGAGCTTGGCAACGGCCTCGGACAGGCTGAAGATTCAAAGTCCGAGCGCCCGGTCACTCCAGGAAGTGTCGAAGAAGGCTACGCTTCTGGGCGACAAGCTAGTCCTGTCGAAGGCTGACTTTGGCGTTCTCGCACTTGCACTGGACTTGCGCATGAACAATATGACACCGGTCATTGTTAGCGACGATTATGCAGTCCAGAATGTGGCTGAGGAAATCGGATTAGCATACCAATCTCTTGCTAACTTTGGAATTCGCGAGAAGTTCAATTGGGCCTATTACTGCCCCGCCTGCTTCAGGCGATACGCGAGCGTGAGGATGCATTATTGCCGAGTCTGCGGAACTGAACTCAAGCGGAAACCTCTTCGCAAGAGGCCCGTCGTGAGAAAGTAGGCCGCGTTATGGTCTAGCAGAGGAATGGTTCTGGGGCTGTGTTCCCCAAGCTTCCTGGCAAGGAGACAAGATCCGGCTTTGAAGGAATTCAGCGTTTTGTAATTTTCCGAAGCCTGTTCGCATCCATCAGCCCGCGGCGGGCATAATCGAACAGGTACAGTTGCGCGTAGCCCGCCCAAAGCCCGTAGCGCTCACGTAGGAACCGGGCGGTCTTTAGCTTGCTTACCTTCCTGCCCCTAAAGTAGAGCTTCGTTACGATTCTGTGTATCCATACGTCAACTGGTGCCGCTTCTAGTTTTCCTGCGCCGTAGAGCAGGAAACAATCTGCCACCTTGGGACCAACGCCCGGAAGTTCAAGAAGTCTTTGCATCGCATTCTCGTACGAACGGTCAAGAAAGTCTTCAAGCCGAAGCGCACCTTCAGTGATCATTCCGGAAACTTGAACCACTGGCCTAGCTCGGTAGCCCATGGAGGTTCGCGCACGAAGCTTCCGGGGGGCTACCCGGGCGAGAACTTCAGGCCCAGGAAACAGGAAGTGGCTGGTACCATCCGCGAAATCGACCCGTTTGCCATAGTATTTCATTAGCAGTCGTGCGGTTCTGTTCCATAGGCGGGCCGAATTGTTCTGCGACAGAATGGAGCAGATGAGACTCTCGTAGAGGTCCGTTCCACGCATGAGGCGGAGACCTTCAAGTTCGCGGAAGGTGCCAGACAATGGGGCGTCCTGACTGGCGAATGTCCTGTAGAAGGCCGGAAGGTCGTCCTCTAAGCCCAGAACTCGGTTCAGGTGGGCCCTCAGCTGTTGAATAGCCTTCCTGTTCAGCTGGTCAGAGACGACCTGAACTTTCACTTGGAACTGGTCAACCGTTCCGGTCTGTGTCAGGCTATATTTGACGGGGTGCCCGTCGATCTCCTCGACGTCTGTAAAAATGTCATTGTTCCGTAGCCATTCCGGCTCAGAGGTTTGGGCACTGATGATTGTTTCTTGAAGGTTCAGTGGCCCGTTAACGTCCATGGCAGTGAGGTGGAAAGTGTGTGTTTGACTGCCCGTAAAGGCCTGCGGCTGCAAGAGCGGTCAACCAGAGGTAAGGAATCGTAATTACATTGATTGATTTTCAATTTTGTCTTTCTCAGAACACAGTTAGCTGCGCGAATTCTGCATCTACAGAACTCGTCATTTTGGACGCAGCTGTGTCCGGCAGCGGAAGCAGAACCTAACCCGCGGGTTGGATACGTCGATGGGTGCACCGCAGTTCGGGCATGGGATTATGTGCTCCGGCGCCGGGCTTCCCTGTTTATCCTTGAAGCCACGAATGCGGGACAACCATCCCAGCCTTCTTGGTGGTTGACTTTCGGGAGTTGCCTGCTCAGGCTGATGCCGATGTTCATGTTTTGATTCCTGCGGTTGCCCGTGGCGATTGAGTACGGTGTTTGAGGCAGGGATGTTGCGTGCCTGCAGCGTATGGTTGTCTAGCCGCTTCGGCAGCGTGGCGGCTCTTCTAACGTATTCGATTTTCTTGCTGCTGTCGGACACGATGACGTACCGCATGAATCGCTCTTCCCTTCTCAGCCACGGATATTGGCCTGCGTATTCTGCTTGCATCTTCACATCGTTTGTTAGGACGACAGCTTGCAGTTCGTCAGCTAACTTCAGGATGAGAGTGTCCGACGGGTGGCCGGGGGGCATCTGAATGACAGCCTGTTTTGCTATCAAGTCCTCCAGCCCTGCTTGGTCGTCCACATGGTGCCTTAGGCTGGCATCTATCACGATGAAGCATTGCCCACCCATCGACATATCCCGCTCCCAGGCTTCCTTCTTTCTTAAGAAATCGAGTAGGATCCAGATGTGGCCTGGATTATTGCACCGTTTTCCGTTGTGAGGTTCGCACTTCAGCCTGATCAGGTTCGAGCCGTCGACTGCTAGGGATTCGCCTTGGCCTAGGAGGTTGAATGGATTTTGATCCAGCATCTCCTTTGTCGGAAACTGCCTGTGATTCTCCGGGTGCCTCTCATGTGTTGCTTGACGGTGCACTTGGCTGACGGAATAAGTGTCAAGGTTCGGTAGGGTGGCGGTACGAGGTTCCGTGCTTCCGGATGGCCCTGCGGTTGTTGAAGGCAACAGGGAGCCGCTCCCCAGTACGCCCTGCTTTCCAAGCTGGGACTTCAGTTCTTGAATTTTCCTTAGCGCGATTGCTTTGCCAAGCCAAGCCTCGGCGTAATCGGGTCTTAGTCTGGTGGCTTCTTCGAATGAGAGTAATGCTTCTTCTGGCCGTTTGAGATCAAGCAGAGTGACGCCTCTTCCGTACCACGCCTCAACATAATCGGGCCTGAGTTTGATGGCTTCTTCATAGGAGGCGAGTTCCTCGTACTTCGCCAGCGTCCGGTCTTCGTTGTTTTGTCCTTCAGAGTTTGTTGCTACATCTAGGTGTTCTTTCAAGAAGACCGAACCTTAACACAAACACCTACCTGCTGAAGCGTGAATATCATGATTTCATTCAGAATCGCGTTCTTGCGTTATATATTTCAAGGCCTTTTTTGCGGGGGTGTTGTCTGCTCTGTGAGTTTTCTTATCGAGAAGGTCTCTCTTGATCCCGATGGTGCATGATAGATAGAGACCCCAAGACCAACACACCATGACTTGGCGTGGCTAAGGATGGATACACGTACGTACTAATGGTGCGTGAAGTTTTTCTTGTGGAGAGTACATTCATCACTCGAATGGATTCACTGTTGAACCCGGTGACAAGTTGGTTTCAGTACATAACCTGCCCTTACTGCAGCCATAAATGGGTTGAAACGCGCTGGCATGTCGCTGACCTCACATGCCCTAAATGCGGGAAGACTATCACAACCTCGGCGGAAGAGCAGACGCTTGCAGCCTAACGCTGACTGATCTCCGCGCCGCACTCCTGACAGAATTTTGCGTCAATTCGCTTAGAAAGGCTCGCGCCGCATTCGGGACAAAAGGGCCCCGAGCGAGAGACATTAACAGCACGCTGTTTTCTTCGAAGAACCCTAGGTGCAATCATGAAAAAGGCGACGAGAAACAAAGCGAGAGAGAGGATGGCGAGCAAGGGCCAAGGCATCTGCATTTGCGATGTGCTGGCCTCTAGTGGCATAGTTGTCGAGGTGGTAGCCTGAACTGTTGAGGTGGAAGCCTCGCTATTCATGCTTGTTGTGCTGACCATACTAGTAGTTGACGTGGTGGTCAGTTCGGTGCTCATTGTTGTGGGGACGGATGCAATCAGCTGAACATCGTCCCAGTTCATGGAAACATATTCGGCCAGCGCCATAGCATTCGCCCCAGACCGGACAAGCTGCAGTGCAAATGTCAGGGAAACTGAACCTTCGCGCTGGAAGGGCTCAAGCCCACCCAACCCGTATCTTGCTTCGAAATCCATGGTCACATTTAGGTCGATTTGCTGCCATGCCCCACAGGTTGCGTTAACGTTGTATTCGATACCGAGTTGGTCCACTTGTACACTTATTCGGCCTGTGGTTCCGTCGGGGAAGGCGCAAGAGGATGTGAGGAACCAAGCCTGGGCTTCGAGGCTGCGCAGATTCTCAATCGAAGAATGCTGGGAGACACCCTGAATCTCGGCTTGGGTCACCGATGTGGTGGGACGAAGATCCAGTTGAAGAGATGACGAGCCTGAATGCGAGATTGAACTGGATAAGGTGGAGCTGCCTTTTCCGCTGTCGATGACTACCCAGCCTGAGAGGCCATCCTCAAAATCTCCGTTCTGAAGTTCCAAGACGTTAACCAGGCCTTCCTGAACACTCTCTCCGATTTGTATCCGGAAATGTTTCTCGTCAGATGTCGCTAATTGATCCCCTGAAAAGATGTAGACGCGCAGCGAGAGTTCCCACGTGCCTGACGCGGACGGGGCCGTAAGTGGAATATTAACTGTCAGAGTCCAGTCATTCAGTGAGTTAGCGGCGAAACCGAGATCGATTGAATTCGTCCATAGAACCGCCTGGGAGCGTTTCTCGAGGAGTTCCGCGCGGGTAACGATGTGTTTGCCCGATTGTGTGCAGCTCAGATGAAAGGTGCCGCGGATCTCGAGAGTCTGCTCTTGGGCAACGTTCGGAGAGTAATCGAGGTAGTCTATGCTGACTGAGCAGACCTGTGCCGCGACAGGATGCAGGGTGTCGGCTAGTGCCGAAGCGACGAGTAGCGCGGCTAGCAAGGTGCGACCCCAAAGCACTCTGTGGCCGCTAGCGGCGTGCCGGCTTGCACTTCCCAATGAGTTCTTGGCGCATTGGTCTCCTTCATCTTATTAACGCTCAACGAAATCATTGTGCGCTGTTCGTAGGTGCGGGCCAGCATGGTTTCACAGGAACTTGTCCGAAGAGCCCAGCAGCTGAAGTCCAAGGGGTTATCGAATTATGAGATCGCAGACGAGCTGAAGGTTCAGCCGGACACTGTCGTTTGGTTGCTGCTTCGAGGCAAGGAGCGCGCGTCGAAGCCGGCCCCGCACGATGTCTTCGTTGATTGGAGCTCGATTGGTTCGCATGGGAAACGCTTGACAGCAGTCGCCTTAGCGCTCGCCGACTTAGTACGCGAGGCAGTGCATGCTGGAGATTTCGAGGAGCCTGACGGGGTTGTGGCAGTTGAAGGAAGTGGCATGGTTCTCGGCGTGGCGGTCGCCAAGGAACTTGACAAGCCATTCTCAGCTGTAAGACCACACCGCGTGGAAAAGAGAAAACTTCCCGGACTCGTCAACCCTTCCTTCCATGATGTGGCGACCAAGAAGGTTCTAGTTGTGGACGCGGTGCTGAGGGCTGGGGAGACGCATAGGGCGGCGATTCAGACTTTGCGCAACGCCAAAGCAAAACCAGTAGGGGTCGCCGTCTTGGTTAACAAGAGCGGGAAAACTAGGCTCGATGGCGTGCCGCTGAAATCGCTGATCCAGCTCCTGCCCGTGGCTGCGCAGTAGGCTGTCAGGTTTCCCAGAGTTCTTCTGCCTTCTGGCTTTTCTCATCCCATATTTGGCGTTCCTTCTCGTCCGGCTCAGCCGAAACCAGAAGGGCCCGTTTAGGATCTTTGAGTGGGATGATGAAGTATTGAAGAGTCTTCCCTGACCTATCCCTCAGAATTAGTTTGCGCTTTCTGTCGGCGAGTTTCATTGTCTTAGGGTCTAGGTACTTGCACATAACATAAGAGCCCCGAGAGTCGAGGCTCCGTACTTCGAGCTTTCCTCCTTTACCCTTTGTGAGGACGTTTTCTGGGAGTTCCGACACTGATCACCGTCCGAAATTGGCCTTGGACTGCGTTAAACCTTCTGACTCACCGAGTGAATTTCGCGATGAAATAACCAATTTCGTGAAGATGTGGGTGAAACCGTTGACAAGAAGCACCCGAAGGCGAAATGTCGATCAGACCCTTGGATCCCAGAAATGGCTCTTGTTCCACTACTCGAAGCCCACATTCCCGCTCAGCATATTCCACGATCTGCTCACACTCCTGGCGCGTAAAGGTGCAGACGCTGTAGACTATGAAGCCACTTGGTTTCACAACTCTGCTCGCGGCGTTGATGAACTGCTTCTGGTACTC
>CAZYOZ010000003.1:0-3569 GCA_964649235.1 uncultured Candidatus Bathyarchaeia archaeon | reverse complement strand
GGGTCGAGGACGTGAGATGTCAACATAGCGGGCAGGGATTGCGGGTAAAGAAGCCCTTCGGAGTACTCTGGTAGCTCTCGTACCTGAGGCGCTTTGAATCTCCGCTCGCTAATCCTCACTGCGAGCCCCCTCCTGAACGTGAGAATCTCGTTCGCGCTCATCGTGGCCTCGCCGTAGGCAAGGACGTCGTCAAATTCTGAAACTACGTTCACCACATCGCCCACGCGGGTCGCCCCGCAGGCAAGAACCCCCGGAGAGTACACGTTGGCTCCCTGCAGGACCGATTCTGCGGCCTTCTTGTCAACAACTATCCGCTGTTCAGCTTCCTGAATTTCGAACGTCCCCTCCACATCGATGCTTAACGCTTCGGGGACAGCGGGATGCTGGTGCACATTGAGCCCCCTCGCCTCGAGCTTCTTGGCCAGATCCTCAGGAGCGACTAGGCGTGTGTTGCAGCGGACGTAATACCTGCTGACCGGCTTTAACAATGCGTCAAGGGCGATTGTGGCTTCTTTGCCAAAGACTTGAGTAGCGATGTTCACTATGCCGGAAGAGAAACGGTCTGACAAAGGGGTTGACTGTTTCGCGTGGGTTCAGATCTCTAGAATCTGTGGGGCGCGAGTGTTCGTGTCGAATGTGGCAACGGTGGACTTCCCGCTCAGGTGACCGCAGAAAACTCCAATCAACTTTGCTATTTTGTATGCCAAAGCCGCAAAGGGGGCACAGTACTCTCCGGCGTTGAGGACGTATCCTACGCCTAGAGAGTTTGACTTGTTGACCGCCGCCATGATTTTGGGCAGATTGTCGTGGGGGTCGGATACTATGCCGAGAATCAAGGTTTGCCACAGGCATAGTTTCGCAATCCCCTATGAGAACCTTAAGGCCTAAGAAACCTGCAGACAGGAAAGAACAGAAATATACAAACAGAATAGACGGATGTTCACCACCAGGGATGATGCTTCCAAGTTGAGACCTGAGACAAGATTGGCAGTCATTAACGTGGCAGGTCTAGCTTCTCTGATAATTTTCACGGCGCTCGTCTATGTCAGGACAAATCAGCCCTTGATTCTACTGGTCGGTGGGCTGATCGCCGTTGTATCTGTAATGGGTACGATGATGCGCAAGAGTTAGGCCTGAATGCGAGCACCCCTAACCGCAATGAAGCCGGAGCTTCACTGCATTCGATATGAGATGAATAAGTGAATGGCTCAGGGTCCGCGCAGCGTCCGGACCGCAATCGGGTCTTTCCTGAGCCTTGAACGAAACGTTCTCGTGATGAGCCTAACAGCGCTGCTGATAAACTTCGGATTCTATACTTTCCAGCCTTTCATTCCGCTTTACCTTCGAACTCTGAATGCGAACATCACTGACATCGGAATCGTTTTCGTTGCGATGCAGGTGGCCGCCACGGTGGCCGCCATCCCAGGTGGCCTATTGGCGGATAGACTGGGAAGGAAGTCTGTCATCGTCATGGGCAATGCGGTGGGATTTGGTCTCTATCTCGCCCTTGTTGGAGTAAATTACTGGCCAGTTGCGTTGCTAATTTTGTTTGCCGCGACAATCTTCTCTACACTGGTCCAGCCCGCAGCTTCTTCGACCGTTGCGGAATCCGTTCGAATGCATGATCGCAGTAGCGCTTTCGGCACCTTCCTTCTCTTCACGGACCTTGGCTTGGCCTTGGGAGCGGCTCTTGGCGGCTACTTTTCGTTCACGCTTTCCATTTTGTTCTTGGGGATTGCTGGAATTGCCGCGGCGTTTATTCGGCTTGGTTTACTCAAGGAGACTCTCCCGAAAGAGCTTCGCTCTGAACGGCCCAGTTCTCGAAAGCCTCTCTTCATAGTCAACCTGACCAGAAACGTGTGGCTCTACCTGTTGGTTCTGGTAATTTTCAATTTCTCCGTCGGCCTCGGCCAGCCGATCTACGCCATTTTTTCAACGGATATTCTGAATCTCAGCAAAGTCCAGCTTGGAGTCATGGTAAGCCTCGGTTATGTTGCTGCAATTCTGAGCTCATTCATGGCAGGCCGTCTTGCAAAGAAAACGGGAGTGGCGAATATGATGGGCATGGGCGTCATAGTGTCAAGCCTAATTCTCGTGCCCTGGCTTTATTCGCCAAACGCTTTCGTCGCCATTGCGCTTTTCGCTCTGTCCGGGTTCTTTGCCCAGTTCTTTTTCGTAGCCAACCAGGCCCTAATCGCTAACATAACAAGAGCTGAGGAACGAGGATCGATAATCGGGTTCGTCATAACTGCCGCAGGTGCGGGGAGCATAGTTGGACCATACGTGGGTAGCGTGCTCTGGGTCCTCTTGGATCCGAGGTCGCCTTTCCTGATATCTGCACTTCTAGGGATCGCGATTGCGACGCCACTGATTTGGATACGCGAACCTCGGGCTGCGAGGCACTGCCCGCATTGTGGTAGAGAGGTTGAGGAGCAGGCGAGATTCTGCGATCTCTGTGGAAAACTGATCCGGTACAAGAAATGCTATGGATGCGGCAGGGATCTTGAGGAATCCGCTAGGTTCTGCGACATATGCGGGCGTGACCAGCCAAAGGAAACGAAAACATGAAGGCCTTGGCGTAAGCTTATCCACGCGAAGACAGCGAACGTGCGGTACGGACGCAGTGCACAGCTGATCCTCATGGTGCAGTTGTACCCGGAAGCAACCGTGGGTGCTTTAGTCGTGAACAAGAAAGGTGAGATTCTGCTCGTTAAGTCCAGCAAATGGAAAAACAAGTTCACGGTTCCAGGCGGGCACATAGAGCTCGGTGAACATTCGGAGGATGCGATCAGACGGGAGGTCAAAGAGGAAACTGGCTTGGATGTCAAGCCGGTCAAGCTACTAGTAGTTCAGGAAGCAATCTACCCAAAGGACTACCACAAACGCGAACACTATGTCTTCATGGATTACGTTTGCACAACCGAAGATTCGCATGTCAAGCTCGACGGAAGGGAACTGCAGGAGTACCTCTGGATTAAGCCTAAGGATGCTTTGAAGCTGGACATGGAAGAGTACACTAGGAATTTTGTGACCAAGTACCTCGCAGAGCTCAAGGATTGAAGCTGAAATCCCGGAGCACGATTTCTCAGGAAGCGCACATTCCGGATCTATGAGATGTTTGCGTTGCCAATGAGGAAAATTACAGTTTTCTTGGGCATGTCGATGGGCCTGATGCTGCTCGCCCTGCTTGTCGGTATCCTTCGCTTGATGAGTTTGAATAAACTCGGGTCCGGTCTCTTGTCGCCCATCTACCCTATACATTCGGTTCTGATGGTCTTTGGGTTCATGGCCTCCATAATCATGACCGAGAGAATTGTCGGCCTAGCAGCCTTTCCGAACGCTAAGGATCTGAAAGCAGCAACCGTAATGGTTCCATCAATTTTGGTCGGGGTAGCCGCGCTAGCCGCAGGCCACTTGTTTGGGCTAACAGTTCTCAGATACTTAGGCGCTATCTTACTTCAGATCGCCTGCTTGGCATTCCTACTCGTCCTTCGGTTTCTGAAACGGAAGTCTGACGCAACGCTTGCCTCCAACTTCATGATGCTCTCAGTCGTTTCGCTTCTCGCGGC
>CAZYOZ010000002.1:0-72455 GCA_964649235.1 uncultured Candidatus Bathyarchaeia archaeon | reverse complement strand
TCAAGAAAGGCAGCAGAGCCGGCTGGGTTGCTTTCCTAGCGCTGGCCTACTCCACATTTCTAACCCTGGTGACCGCAATGCAGGGTGGCGGCCAGGAACTCTACGACTGGAGGCCCATCGGCATATTCGGGCTAAACGCAGACGGGCTCAGCATTCCAGTTCTCTTCACAATCGCGATACTGTGCGCTCTGATGTCTTTGTACTCCATTCCCTACATGGCTCACGTGATTGGCGAGAAGAAAGAGCAGTTCGGCTTGTACTATGCTCTGCTCCTGCTCTATTCCGTTGGTATGATGGGCGCCGTACTTGCAACCAACCTCATTGAGTTCTACCTGTTCTTCGAGCTCATGCTGGTTCCATCGTACTTCCTCATTGCCAAGTGGGGCTACGGCGACCGAGACAGGATCTCGTTCATGTACTTCATGTGGACCCACATCGGGGCTCTGGCTTTCCTGGCTGGAATTCTGTCCGTCGGATACCTCACTGGAACATTCGACCTGCAGAATCTTGCTTCATCGACACTTCCCGCCAGCCTCCGGATCTGGATTGTGGTGCTCATGGTGGTGGGGCTACTCGTCAAAATGGCCGCTTTCGGCCTGCACATATGGTTACCCTACGCCCACGCTGAAGCACCGACGCCCGTCAGCGCACTGCTGTCACCTGCCATGATCGGCATCGGCGGTTATGCCATCGTTCGCATCGTCATGACGATCCTCCCATCATCATTCGGACAGATATCAGCGGCGCTTTCCATTTGGGCTGTAATTACGATGTTCTACGGCGGTGCGATGGCTCTCATGCAGGATGATATCAAGCGTTTGCTCGCGTATTCGAGCATTAGTCAGATGGGCTACATACTGTTGGGCATATCGTCAATACAGGCACTGGGTGTGTCGGGGTCAATGTTCCAGTACGTCAGCCATGGCCTCGGAAAGGGGATTCTCTTCATGATGGCCGGTGCAATCATCATGCAGGCTCATGGGCTGCGCAGCATAGGCAAAATGGGTGGGCTGGCCTCCAAGATGCCGATCACGGCCACAGCGGCCTTGCTCGGTTTTCTGACCATCATGGGGATACCGCCCACAACGGGCTTCATTTCAGAGTTCTTGATTTTCGCCGGGAGTTTCAATGAAGCGTTGACTGTAGACTCGACGCTGCGTCTCGCAGTTTCTGTCTTGGCTGTAATATCCACCGCTCTTACCGCCGGCTACTCGCTCTGGACAGTGAAACGTGTGTTTTTCGGGGCGTTACCCAACGATCTGAACGAGGTTGCTGAAGCGCCGCTTACTGTGACGGTTCCACTCTTGGTGCTTGCTGCCACATCTCTCATTATCGGAATCTACCCGGACTTCGTAGAAAGAATGCTTCTGCCAACGGTAAAGGGGATACTTGGAGGCTAGCGACATGTACGAGATATTCGGCTGGTTGACATGGGTCTTCCCATTCGCTGGCGCCGTTCTAACGCCTCTGCTTGCCAAAGTTCACTCGAAAGTTAGAGACTACGGCGCCGTAGCATTCTCATTCCTAGGCGCGTTGTCCGCTGCCCTGTTACTGCCGGGGATGCTTTCGGGCGAAGTTGTGGACTTCCAGGTCCAGTGGATTGCGAGCCTGGGCATCAGAGCGGGCGTGCTTCTGGACCCTTTGAGTATCGTTATGGCCAACACAGTATCGTGGATTAGCTTCCTGATTATGGTATACAGCCTTGCCTACATGCACGGTGACGAAGGGTTAACTCGGTACTGGTTCTTCATGAATCTCTTCATAGGCAGCATGCTTCTTCTAGTCATGTCTGACAACCTGCTTCAGCTTTTCTTTGGCTGGGAAGGAGTGGGCCTATGCTCGTATGCCCTAATCGGGCACTGGTACAACGACCCCCTTGACAAGTGGGTAGGCACGGTCGGGCATGAAACTTGGAAGGTGCCGATGGCATACCCACCGAGCCACGCAGGCATGAAAGCGCTTGTGGTTACCAGAATTGGTGACATCGGCCTTATGATCGCAATTTTTATGATCTTTGCATATTCCGGCACGCTGAACTTCGGCGAACTCACAGAGAACGTTGCGTGGGCAGCTCCAATTGCACGGCTTGGACTGCTTGTGCCTCTTGCCTTGCTGTTCTTCTGGGGCCCGATCGGGAAATCAGCGCAGTTCCCGTTGCATGAATGGCTGCCAGACGCCATGGCTGGCCCAACATCAGTGTCTGCCCTAATTCACGCCGCAACGATGGTGACCGCCGGAGTGTATCTGGCAGGCCGGGCTGGGCCCATGTTCTACAATGTCGTGCTCGAATTCGGGCAGCAGACCTACTTCTTCGAAATCGTTGCGTGGGTAGGCGCTTTCACGACTTTCATGGCCGCAACGCAGGCGGTCGTCTCAAAGGAGTTGAAGAAACTGCTGGCTTATTCGACGGTCTCCCAGATCGGTTACATGATGCTCGGAATTGGAGCAGGCGGCCTGGCGGCGGAGTTCGTGACAGGACTGGCAGCGGGGATCTTCCATCTTGTGACGCATGCTTTCTTCAAAGCCACGGGCTTCTTGGCAGCAGGAGCAATACTTCATGCTGTCGAATCTAGGTTCATGGACGACATGGGGGGCTTGAAGAACTCGATGAAGATCACGATGGTTTCGATGATGGTTGCGATGCTGGCACTTTCAGGCGTCCCGCCCCTGAGCGGATTCTGGAGTAAAGACGCTGTTATTGCCGCGACGGTTCTAACCGGTCAACTGCCACTCATGCTTCTGGCTTGGGGCACGGTGGCCCTTACCTTTCTTTACAGTCTGAAAGTTGTCGGCCTCGTATTCTTTGCGCCTAGGAGCAGACATCTGGAGAAGCGTGAGGAGGAAGGACACCATGTGCACGAAGCGCCGGCTTTGATGTGGGTACCATACGTTATACTGGCTGTGGCAACTGTTGTTATTGGGCTCGGGGGGCCTTTCTTTGAATCCTTTTTCAAGCATTCCTTCGCGTATTCATTGACGCCGTTAGCGGAAACAAGTACTGAGCTGAGCGCTTCCGCGGAAGAGAATGCGACGTTACTAGCCACAGCAGGGTCCCTGCTAATGCTTGCAGTGGGCGGAACCTTCGGATATCTGGTCTACATCTCGAGAAGAATCAAGCGCGAGTCAATCGTCGGAGATTCGGGAATCGGAAGGACCGTGTACAGTTTCCTCTGGAATCGATGGTACATCAACCCAGCATACTACAGGGTATTCGCATATGGTACGATATCAGCAGCCGGAGCAGTCAAAGCAACGTTCGAAGATGGATTCTTCGACAAGATTAGCGGCGCAGTAGCGCAGCTCTCAGTTGGAGTGTCCACACGCGGCGAAGAAGTTGACTTGGGGGTCATAGACGCGGCGATAAACCGCATCGCCTCAACAGGCCGTCGATTTTCCTCTGCTATCCGGCGAATTCAGACAGGTATACCCCAAGAGTACGTCACTGTCTTCGCGCTCGGCTTGTTCGCTCTAATCGTCGCAGTCTTATTCTTTCTAGCATGAAGGTATCGACATGGCCCTCTTATCGCTCCTCATCTTCACTCCTATAGTCGGAGCATTAATCGTCTACTTGGCTGGGTACGCAAATGAGAAACTGTCCAGAGCGCTCACAATCGCAATCTCAGCCGCAACTGTGGCGGTCGCTCTCTTCATATTCCTAGCGTTCAATTGGTCCGCGCCAGGCTTCCAACTAACAGAAACCTATGATTGGGCCGGCATCTTTGGGTTATCATACGCAGTAGGCGTTGATGGAATAAGCCTCCCACTCTTGATTATCTCGGGGCTCCTCACGACGCTTTCTGCCGCCGGATCGTGGGAGCAAATAAACACGAAGGTGAAGGAATACAATGCCCTGCTCCTTCTCTTCGAGGGTGCCATCATCGGAGTCTTCGCCTCGCTGAACCTCGTGGCCTTCTACGTCTTCTGGGAACTCGTGTTGATCCCGATGTTCTTCTTCATCGGAGTCTGGGGAGGCCCACGGAAGAAGTACGCTGCAATGAAGTTCCTAATCATGACACACGTCGGGAGCGTCCTAATCCTCCTGAGCTTCATAGCACTCTACGTCCTCTCCAGCCCCCACACCTTCAACTTCACCGACTTGGTGAACCTCCACCCTCCACTCTCCATTCAGATACTGATCTCGATAGGATTCTTCATCGGCTTTGGGGTAAAACTACCGATTGTTCCGCTTCACACTTGGCTGCCAGATGCCCACGTAGAGGCCCCCGCGCCAATCAGCGTGCTCCTAGCTGGGCTGCTGCTAAAGATGGGAGGCTACGGATTCATCCGCATGAACCTGTTCCTAACACCAGAAGCATCAAAGATCCTAGCCCCAATGTTCATCGGGTTTGGCCTCCTGACCATGTTCTATGGCGCAATAGTTGCAATGATCCAGCAAGACTTCAAGCGGATGGTGGCACTGACAAGCATCAACCACATGGGCTACGTACTGTTGGGAGCCTTCACGCTCACCACCCCTGGCATCAGCGGGGCGGTTTTCCAGATGTTCAATCACGCCAACGCGATAGGATGCCTCTTCCTCATGTCCGGCGTAATCCACGAGCATATGGGAACACGAACAATCCGGGAATTGCCAGGATTGTCGAGCGCGATGCCCAAAACAAGCTTTCTGTTGGTGCTCGGGTCGCTTGCTGCAATGGGATTCCCAGGATTTAGCAACTTCATCAGCGAATTCACAGTGATTCTTGCCGCGATATCAGTAAACGCGCTTTACGCGGTCGCTGTTCTTGTTCCAGGCATAACTGCTGGATATTTCGTCTGGACGCTCCGCAGGGTTTTGATGGCCCCTCAACCTCAGCCAGTGGTCATGAGAGAGGCGCCGTTCTACACACTTGTAACGCTGGCAGTATTCCTTATCCCGCTTTTGATACTGGGCATATACCCGGCACCGCTGATGGGCGTTATCCTGCCTGCGGTTCGGGCGCTACGCTTCTGAAATTTGACCAACCGATCCGATTTCTTGCTACGATAGCCCATTGGCAGCATTGCAGAGGCCGTCAAGCTGTATCTCTGAAAGTTCGTCTACTGTCAACTCAAGGTTTCTAGCCAATGCCGGAGGCGTTGAAAGAGTCTTGGCTTTCCACCTAGGACCATACCCGTATGCGGAAACGGATCTGAGGGTGGCGGCGTAGAAGAGATCTTGAATTGGAGGAGACGGTGAATCGGCCGCTGCCTCCCCGTCGAAAGCCAACACTAGTACTAACCCTTCGCTCCAATCTGAAACACGTGAGTAATGCAGGTACAGCCTCGCGGCGAAACTGATTGAGTACTGACCATCCTCCTCTCGCGCATGGAATTTTGAGACTTCTGTGTAAGGCGGCCTAAGTGTATAATCGAGGCGTTCCGCGATTTCGCTTATAGTCTCGGTTGTGTCTGTCAAGGACCTGCTTTGAATGGCTTCCCTTAGCTTCGCGCCGCACTTCATTGAAGTCAGTTCAACAATCCTGACGCGGCTTCGACTCATATTCTCGAGTAGATAATGAAGAACATGGCAAGCCCGTAAATTGCGATTGCTTCGATCAGGACGACGAACAGCAGCGTCCTGCCAAGCATCTCAGGCTTCTCAGCTATTGCCCCAATTGCCGCCGCACTGGCCGTGCCGAGGCCGATGCCTGCGCCGCATGATGCAAGGCCCGCAGCTATTCCGGCGCCGACCAGGAAGAGGCCTTTCTCGCTCGCAACTTGCTCAGCCTGGGTAGGACTCTGAGAGAAAGCGAAAACGGCCATTATCGAAATGGTGAACACGCCGACTGCCATCAACAGGAAGCTTAGCATCAACTGATGTTTTGGCTTCATTGTTTATCGGCACCAGACGCGTGCGCTAAGAGCAGAGAATACCATTATAATGCTTTCCCAGCGTTAAGTCGCTGTCAAAATAAGGCAACTCATCACCTGGTCAGCAGGAACTTTGTTTGCTTTCCCATTGATGATTGCGAACATGTCCCGCAATTCGTATGCTTTGAGAAAAAGAAACGCAAGTGCTAGGCCCACATTGAAGGGCGAACCTGCGAATGCGTTGCGGCAACTAAGCGCGTGACTACGGTTAAGCGCAAGTTCAACTCTTGATATGCCTCCATCACCGGCCACTCTGCTGAGTCCCTCTATGGCACGGGCATATGGTGTTTTGTCGAGAGCACGCATCAGATTCTGGGCACTCGCTCCCTCCGCCAGCTCTTCGAGAGCGCGGCCAAGTGCATAGTTTGCTGGAATCATGATGTCAGAGGCTGACCTCGCGTCCAGTCCGGTCAGTCGTGCGCGAAACGCAAGCAAGATGTTTAAGCAATCAATCGCCTCTCCCACCAGACCTCTAGCAGTTTGAGTGTCAAGCGGGTCGGGCAAGTTTGAAGCAGCCCAAAGTCTCCCGTAGTAATACTGGTCAATTGCAAAGACTGTTGCCCCCCCGCCTCTCTCTCCGCTCACTAATGGGGCAATCAGGCGTTTCAGGGCTTCATCTTCTACAGCCTCTACGACCCGGTTCGGGTTGCGAGCTTCAAGAAGCTCTTTGCATCGCTCAGGGGTAAGCTTCCCTGCGGGAATGATGTGCTTCATCGCTTCTTCTGGATCGGCCTGGTCAGCAATCGATCTGAGGATTTCCTTGACGCACTCCAACTCATATCGCGCCGCGAAGAGCTTAATCAAGGGCCGAGAGTCATGCGGCGTGTAGGCCGCCAGCCGGCTGCTAAGCTCGATTGCTTTCTGAACTAGGCTCGACTCGACAGAGGGCAAGTCCGATGTGTCAGTGGCACTTACTCGGCCTCCTGTCAGTAGACTCACTGTTTCAGAGAGTGACCCCGTTTCGACAAGCCTCTCGACTTGGCCTGGCTGTAGCAGGTCTGCCTTGAATGAACGAACAGCTGCTGCTAGCTCGGCGTATCTTCCTGCTCCGGTCATGGCTTATTGAGTCCCGATCACAGCTTTCAATCGCCGAACAGGGTTTTGCCTGCCTCAATCAACAACTTGGGTTCGAGCGCCTCGAACCTCTGGTCCAGCGTGTTGACGATTCGGGTTTTCCCGTCGGTGCTCGCGATCAACGCGCCGCCATGTGTGTCTATAGGATCCTTGGACCATTCGATTGTCACTTGCTGTTTCAGTTTCTTTGCGACTTCGCGATGAAGTCTTCCTATATCCAGATTGTTAAGGTCGCGGGCGCAAAGGTGCACGACTGCTGTGTCGAGACGGAGGGCGTCGACTCCATGAGCAATCAGTTCAACCAAGAAAGGCTGATATTTGTCCTCTTGGCTGGCGATCTCGAAGAATCGTTTTCTAGTTTCTTCAAGGACATCGGAGAGAATCCTGTTCTTGTCCTGCTGTTCTCTTAGTTTCATCTTATGTTTGACTTCGCTAATTTGGCGGCGCCTTATGGCTTCGGCTTCTGCCTGTGCATTTCTAATGACTTCCTCGGCTTCGCGGGAAAGATGGCTCTTTGCATCTTCGAGCGCCTTCTGCGTTTCGAGCTCTGCCGCATTGATTATGGATTGAGCTTTCTCGTTGGCTGCGGCCAATATGTCTCGTGTAAATTTGCTTGTTTCCGACAATTCAGGTCAGCTCTCCGTAACGATGCTTAGCAGTTTTTCAACAGCCGCGGCTCGTCTTGAGGCGGCCTGACGGTTGAGTTGGTGCAATCTCTCTCGCGACCTGCTTGCATGACGTTCCGCCTCGACCTCCCCTTCGCTTTCAGCGTTCTTCAAAATCCCCGCAGCCTCTTTCCTAGCGGATTGCAGGAGCTGGCTCCGTCGTTCTTCGATCAGTGACTCCAAACGTTTCCTAATTTCCGAAGCCTTATTCTCGGCGTCCTCTAGGATCTTGGCTGCCTCCCTCTCCGCCTCGACTATCACCCTGACAGTTTCGATTCCAGACATAGCTTACTCCCGGTCTCTGAGAAGTCGCTTTCAAAGACTGGCTGCCTAAGAAAAATGTTTGCTTACGAAATGTTATTTACGTGATCGGAGTGCAACTAGGACGCTTTCGAAAAGGGGAACTTGATGCAGCTTTCCAATGCACTCCTGCTCTATTCGCTGCCAATTTTCAGCATCTTGGTCCCTCTGATTCAGGGTCTGTCGAACAGGCTTCATCGGAGGAACATTGTCCCAGCATGGTCTGTAATGGGCCTCTTCCTCGCATTCGGGGGCGTGGTACTGGCAGTGTTGGGAGGCGTCCCGCAGCCTGAACTGATATACGGAGTTCTTTCCCTCGATTCGTTCTCAGTGTATTTCACAGCCGTCTTTCTAGCAATCACAATCCTGATTGCCGTTGCCTCAGTCTACTACATGCGCGAGAACAAGAACCTAGACACGTATTACGGCTTGCTTCTGCTCGCGACTTTCGGGATGATTCTAATCTCGTTCGCGGTCGATCTAGTCGCGTTGTTCTTGGCATGGGAACTGATGAACATCCCGACCTATGTTCTGACGGGCATTCAGAAGGATGACCCCATTTCAAATGAAGCAGCCCTCAAGTTCTTCATCCTGAGCGCCTTGTCGTCCGCGCTCATCGTCTACGCGATTTCCCTCACTTATGGCGTAACTGGCACAACTAACATTTACGCTGCTGCATCAGGCCTAAGTGTTGCGCTGCCAAAACTCGACCCGCTCGCCTTGCTGGCGATGGTGCTGTTCACCGCAGGCTTCGGAATGAAAGTAGCCGCAGTGCCATTTCACATGTGGATCCCCGACGCCTACGAAGGTGCGCCCATAACGATTGGGGCGTTCCTTGCCGCTGGGACGAAGAACGGAGGCTTTGCCGCTCTCTTCAGAGTCTTCGCGGTGGCGCTTATTGCGCTCAGGCTCGACTGGTCAGCAACTTTCGCCGTTATCGCAATTCTGACGATGACTCTGGGTAACGTTGCGGCGTTGATGCAGAAGAGCTTCACCAGACTACTGGCTTACTCGAGCATAGCCCAAGCGGGGTATATTCTCATAGGCCTCGCAGCCCCCAACCCGATAGGAATTGCGGGTGCCCTGTTCCATGTGCTCAACCACGGCGTAATGAAGACGGCTGCTTTCGTGGCAGCTGCAGCAGTTTACAGCAGAATTGCCACAACATCACTGGACTCCTATTCAGGGCTGGGAGTACGAATGCCGGTAACCGCATTTACGCTGTCCATTTCTCTTTTCGCGCTCGCGGGCGTTCCACCCCTGAGCGGTTTCATGAGTAAACTCGTGTTGTTCACAGCGGCGGTCGATGATCAGCTCTGGTGGCTGGCACTGGCAGGTGTGCTTAACAGCGCATTCTCAATGGCGTATTACGGATGGATCGTGAAGCGCATGTACTTTGATGAACCACCAGTTATGGAGAGACTGAGCGAACCAGCGTCTTTAGTGGCGGTACTCATTGCTTCCTCCTTCATCATCATAGTTGTGGGACTGTTCCCTGGTCCCCTTCTCGATTACCTGTTTAAAGTGGCTAACTTTCTGTTGCCTCCCACCGTTCTCTCATAGGTTGAATCTGAAGCCTCAGTGATTTTCGAGCGAACCGTTTTATTTGCGCGTCCAGCCACTTCATTGATTCGGAATCCGTGGTCGCGACATGCAACGCAAGTCTGCTGATGTGGTGGTGGCTGGAGTCGGACCCGGCGGACTGTATGCAGCGCTTGAAGCGCTAAAACGAGGCCTCTCCGTTCACATCTTTGACAAGAAGGAAGTTGTGGGGTTGCCGGTGAAGTGCGGCGAATACTTCCCCGTCCGAAAAGAGATGGAGTACTTGCTTCCCGATGCTACAGACCACATGCATGTTTTCGATGTTCCGCAGGAAGCCGTAGACAATGTGTGCAAGACCATTCGTGTCATATCGCCGAAGGGCAGAGAATTCGAGTTTGATTTCGAGGCCTACGTTCTAGATCGTACAACCCTCGAGCAGAGGCTAGCAGAACAGGTCGAGGCACTCGGCGGCACAATTCAGTTGCGGACGCCCGTTGACTTGTTCACAAATAGCGGAGACCTGTTCGTAGGCAAAGATAGGGCCAGCGCTGTGAAGGCAAAAGTAGTGATTGCGGCTGACGGATTTCCGTCGAAGGTGGCGAAATCAGCAGGAATCCTGACAGAGGATTATATGACTCCCAACAATGTTGCGATCAACTACGAGTATCTGATCATGGGTCTGAACGTGGATCAGAGCGTCACAGAGATGTACATGGGAGCTGAATTTGCGCCCGGCGGCTACGGCTGGATAATCCCAAAAGGTAACCGCTCTGCCAACGTCGGCATTGGAATCCGGACATCCTTCTCGAAGCGAAACGACGGCAAAGGCTACTTGGAATTTTTTCTAAACCGATGTCTAATGACCAAGGAGAAATTGGAAGGCGGAAAGCTAGGGCCGATGATTGCAGATGTGCTTCCGGTCGACGGTCCGCTAGAACGTACCTACTCGCATCGAGTGATGGCGGTAGGAGATGCGGCTGGAATGGTAATGCCGACAAACGGCGGAGGTATCTCGACGGCGATGATTACAGGAGAGATTGCTGGCCAAGTGGCAGCGGATCATTTGCAGAAAGGCATACCATTATCGGAGTACGAGAAACGGTGGAAGCAGGCCATCGGTTCCGAGATGCTTGTTTCGACGAAGCTGAGGCGGTTGGCGGATCATTTCATGGGAAACGACATGCTGTTCCACATTGTGTTGCGTATTCTGGGGACTAAAGGCATCAAAGACGTGATTACCTGCAGGGTACCTGCAGGGCTCGGACGGTTGATCTCGCTGATAGCCTAGATTATGCGAACGAAACTATCTATCATCATCGCCAGAAACAGAGCGAACAGATATGGGCTAGAGGTCTTGAACGCCTTATACGCCAGTGTGTTGTCGGGACGCATAAACAGTCTGAAGTTAATGTATAGAACCAGTGTCCCGAACAAAACTGCTGTTGCAAGATATATTAGCCCAAATGAACCTTCGAAGAATATCCAAACGGAGAAGGGCACCATTAACATAATTGTGGATACGATGCATCTTAACGCGGTCTTCAGGTTGGTAACGACAGGCAGCATAGGGACCTTCGCCCGCTCGTAGTCTTCCCTAGTGAATATCGCTAAACTCCAAATGTGCCCGGGAATCCACAACACCACTAGGGCCGCCAACAGAACCGGCAGGAGCTCAGCACTGCCGGTAACTGCGCTCCACCCGAACATGACTGGCAGGCCACCGCTGATGCCGCCCAAGATGATGTTCAGGGGGTTTCTGCGTTTCAGGATGAGACTGTAAACCACAACATTGTCAATCACACCGAGCGCGATCCAGGCAAAGGACAACATGTTGATCCAGTAGGCTAGGGCCAATCCCGCCGCAGCGAGAAATAGCCCCCAGATCAGAGCTCGGGTTGGTCTGATGCGCCCACTCGGGATTGGTCGATGTTTTGTACGGTACATGACGGCATCGATGTCGCGGTCCACGTAGGACGTCAGCGTGTCGCAGCCAGCGCTGGCTGCGGTGATCGCGACGGCCGCGGTGAGGAAGAGTTCTGGTCTGAGCGGCAGCTGAGTGTGCTTCCATGCCAGAATCATAGTTGCAAGCGACGTGAAGACTAGAAGAAGGACGATAGGGGGTTTCGTGACTTCAATGTAGTTCTTGACAGTCTGCGTGGCGGTGGTCTGCAAGCGTTTTGAGCTCCCTCGCAGGTTATGGAAGCACCTGCAAGATTCCACGCATGTTGCCGTGTCCCGTTCCACAGTAGATTGTGCAGATTATCGAGTACTCTCCTGGCTGAGTGGGAACTATGCTCACGGTTATGTCTTCTGAAGCAGGGACAGTAACTGGCACTTCCATTATGCCCTGTATGAAGAAGCCGTGCTGATTGAAGGATGGGTCCTGCTGGAATGCCGCGTGAATATGAAAGGTCACGTTGTCGCCAACATGGACCACGATAGGCGTCGAGCGGGTGTCTATGGTTCCGTTAACCATGAAATTCCACTGCTCGGCCACCAAGTCGATCTCGATGTTCTCAGGAACATGCGGAGGTCCAACAGTCGCAGGGAGGATAACGTATTGGTAGTAGAACATCCCAGTCCCAGCAAGGATTACCAGCAAAACAGCTGTGGCACCGACCCAAGGTCCATGTACCGTTTGAGGTTGTTGCGCCAAGTCTAATCACCCTTACTTTGATTCTGCTCCAATTCGGTAGAGATGCACAAGAACTCCGAAAGCAATTAGGCCAACTCCAATCTGCAGAAGTACTATGTTCTTGAAGCCGGCTAAGAAGGCCTGAGATGAATAAATGTCAAACAGCACCTGAAATCCCAGAAGGGACAAGACGACTGCACGCCATTCATTCGAGGACATTGTGTAGACTGGAAAGCGCTTGGGAGCGTGGGTTGGACGCGTCCCAGGCGGCGGAGCCGTAATTCTAAACCAAAGGTAGATTCCTGAGTAGGCCACTGCCCCCACCAAGATCACGGACCCAAAGAAGACGAACGGATCGATCTCCAGCTGCGGGATCGTGTCGAGCGGGAAGAAAATGTTGTTCGCTCTAAAACCCCAGACTGTAGTCAACGCAAGCTGGCCTAGACCGGCCACTCCCATTGCCGAGTAGAAAGGCCTGTCGCGCACAGATAATTTCCGGCTAGTGTCAAAAAACGGGATAATTAGAAAGACTATCACAAACAGAAGAGGAATCACTACTCCTGCAAGAAATCGGTCAATCCCTGTCCGGATGATGGCATACATGCCCGTGAGATACCATTCCGGCATCGTGATGCCCGCCTCGGCGGTCGGAACAAACTTGGCCCCGAGTTCTACAGGAAACATTCCGCCGACGACCATGATTGCGCCTGCAACCATCGATACCACTGGGATATCGAGCACCAGATACCGCGGAAAGTGCACCAGCATTATCAGAATCATGATCATTGGAAATATGAAGACGTGAACCGCGTAGAATCTGAGGACAAGGTCAGCTAGGCCTGTGCCCGCCATGAGCCGGAATGCTTCCGGGCCCATCAGCGGAGTGCTGCGCGCCAGAGCACGACCGATGTTGATTGCAAGCATGCCCCGGACATTCAGCAGAAGGTCGTATCCAGTATAGGCCTCAATTATGGTCAGGATCCCTAGGATGATTCCTGTGACCCACAGAACCTCATAGCGCAACTTGTATCGGCCAGAAAAGTACTGGTAAAACATGTGTGCGACAGCAAGTAGCACCATGGCGTTTGATGCATGATAGTGAATATTGCGAAGCACCGATCCGAAAGGCACGGTCGTGTCGATGTTCCTGACGCTGTCGAAGGGCGTTGTGGAGGTGCCGGTCGCAACATTGTAGATGACGGTGGGACTGTAAAATAGCATAAGCAAGGCGCCTGAAATTCCAAGGAGCGCAAAGACGGAGAATGTCAGGAATCCCAAGAAGCCCAGAGGACTGACGAATTTCTTAGGAAGCGTGAAGTGCAGGCCCATGAAGATTGTTCGCTCGAGTCGCTGGTTCAACCAGTCGATCAGGAGCTGGACCGGGCTCTTCTCACTTTGGGGGGGCTGTTGAGCTGCCATATCCAATATCATCCAGTTTGAGGTTCACTGCATATATCTGGTCGCCATCAACGCGTAGCTGAACGTTGGGCAAATATCTTCCAATCTGGGCTGCCGGTCCGGCGATTGGCCACCCGTCAGTTGGCCTGTATATGCTACCGTGGCACGGGCAACCGATTACCTGCGAGCTGTCCAGATATGAGACAAGGCATTGAAGATGGATACACGTCCGATTATAGGCCACGAACTCCCGTCCCGTCTCCTTAGCCAAATTGGGGGGAAGGTGAATCAGCATATTCGTGTAGGTTGGATCCGTCGTGAACGGAAACCAGAAAACTATAGATCCATTTACTGGAACATCAGAGGTCTTCGCGATCTCGACCGGGTTGAAGGAAGTTGGAACCGGCGGGATTAGATACTGCCCAGCCGCCGCAAACGGGGCCGCAGCTAGTGCTGCGGAAACTCCGCCCATGATCTTCAAGAAGTCGCGTCTGGATAGACCGGGTTTCTTGCTGGCTACCCCACCGTCAAACTCCGTTGACTGAGTCCTTCCACAGCAGTTCATGAAGTCTCTACAGGAGAGGCAGGTGCTTGTGAAGTTTCGACCCCTGTAGGTGATCGATTGATTCGCCAAAAATGCGGAACCGAAACTGGGGCTCATGAGCTTCGCCGATTCATCGATGCGATGTGAAAGTTGCGGGCGAGTAACAAAAGATGTTCCAATTTAAGTCTTTCAGGGATGCAAAATTATTTCTCGAGGCCAGCTATTGTGATGTTTTCCATCTCTTCGTTCAGGCAACATTAGAGATTTCTCTCAGCTTCGAAAGTTGACTCAAGAGCTTGCTCCGAATTTCATCAACATTTGGAAGTTTCGCGACAAGTTTTCCATCCCTGATTAGTGGCTCTAACAGCGCCTTCATTGTTCTTCCGCAGTTCGGGCAACGGGGTGAGTCCTGACTTTTCTTAGCCACTCTGTCAATTACACATTCGGGGCATCTCCAAACATCCTTGCGGCCTCCGAGTTTTCCGCGTTTTGCTACTGGTTTGCCTGCCTTTTCAATGATGTCAAGGGCAAAGTCGATAGTTGGCGCGTTGCTAACGGCGGTACCGACACCAAAACCATCAGCACCTGCCTCTACAAGAGATGGGATGTTCCGATCATCAAGCCCTCCCGAAGCTATCACCTTGACGTGCTCAAACCCTCTAATGCTGAGTTCCCATTTTACTTCCCTTATTATTTCCGCAAGGTCTCCTCGACGTGAACCAGGCGTGTCGAGTCGAACTGCGAAAAGCCTCTTCCCAAGAGCTTCCGCGGCCATTATGGCTTCTGCCTTCTCATCGTAGTAAGTATCCGCCAAGGCTACACGGGGAACATCAGACGGGACGATTTCATCAAAAGCCTTCCAAGCAGCAACTTGGTCTCCCATCATAATCACTAGCGCATGCGGCATTGTTCCCATAGGCGATTTCCCAATAGTCCTCGCCCCAATGAGGCTTGATGCACCGTCCATTCCACCCAAGTACGCTGCTCGGTCGATCATGGGTGCCAGAGCAGGATGCATGCGTCTGACTCCGAAGGAAATGAGAAGCCTGTCCCCGGCGGCCTTGCGGATCCTCGCCGCCATGGTCGCAATCCCGGAGGACTGACAGAGCAAACCCAGCAGCGGAGCTTCGTATTCACAGTAGCTGCCGTAGGGGCCCTCGACAGCCATTACGGGTAAGCGCACACCAAGATGATCGCGGATTCGGAAAATCACTCCTTCAGGAATACTGTCGACGTTTATTGGCAGTCCTTCCAGCAGGTGGGCGGCCTCCTCAACACCGCAGAGTACTCCCCATGTCCAGTCAAGTGGGAGACTGCTTGCTGTGACTTCAGCCAAAGCGTGAACATTTGAGAGGCCTTTCGCATCGAGAACCTGCTTTGTCCTCACAAAATAAACGTCTGTAGTTTCGCCGTGCTTGATGTCTGATTCCGAAGCAATGTGAAGCAATCTAATCACGAGGTCTTGGGGACTGGCTTCCTGATAGCGTCTATGAACCATAATAACCGTTCTAAGTCGCGAAATGCATCTCGCGAGGCAGATGCCTGTAGCCAGGCACTCGAATGTCAGGTGACATCTCTTTCTTTTGCCAGGTCGATTGTGGAGCTGTTGAGTCAGATTGTTTAGGCTGCGGTGCAGGAGCAAGGGTCATTTTGCTGTTTTTCTGCTGCTGGTTTTGAATGGCAGTATTTCCTGCGTTATGGCGGATCGAGGTGAAGTTCAACCACTATACGGATTCGCTTGGCCAACTAAGGGCATTCCGGTTCGGATCGAATCAAGCAAACAACATTACGCACGAGACGCCGTTCTCAAGGCGATGAATACGTGGAACTTCGCGCAGCAATGGTTCATTATGAGGTACATGGCCGGCGCAGGCAACCCATTGTTGTTCCACGAAGCGGACAGGAACTTCACCAGTCTAATCACGATCGCATTCAACGAAACACAAACATCGAAGAAACTGGGCACGACCGAATATAGAGTTTGGTTTGATGTGCAAGGGGTCCTGACAAAGATCACTGTCAGCATCAGCCTCGATTTGACTTCTCGAGGGAGCAACCTAAGCGAGGAGCAGATTCAAGCAGTGGCAACACATGAATTGGGGCACGCCCTCGGTCTCAATGATACGGAATTTCCTGACTTGATGAATCCATATTTCCTTGAATATAATGCGACATTGCCTTCAACGCTAAACCTTTACACGGTTTACCTGTTGAGCAAAGTGAACAGCATCAAGGACATGCCTACGAATCCCGTTAAGTTGCCGGAAAGCATCCCCTATGCGATGATTCCCCCAGAAGCCGTTCAAGAAGACGGTAAACCCATAACCAAGCAGGAAATGCCCAGGCCGATTTTTGAGTTCATCCTGTCCGTTCTGTGGATGCGGTACGGTCCTGTGTCGATACTGGAAATCTTGGTAACGTTCCTGGCCGTAGGGCTTGTTTTGGCTCCGTATCGGGCACTTCGCCAGAGACGAATCCAAGCGCGGGAACTTGCAGTAGCTGAAGACAATACGTGGAAACCAGCAATTATGGAACGAGATTCGCGTGAAGCCGCCTCTGAGAAACCGTCAGTCAAAGTGTGCTACCATTGCGGAGCGAAGATCGCCCGGGAAAGCAGAATCTGCTGGCAATGTGAGCTACCAGTGGTCTATCTCGGCGCGGACACGCATAGAGGACATTGGCGTACGTAAGACTCAATTTCGCCAATGCGGACAGCGCGTAAGATTTCTCGGTTCATGCGATAATTTCATCCCCAGAATCCGTCTTTGGTTTGAGCTTCAACCCTCGTGCCGTAAAGTTCAGGTCTAAATGTCATTCGCAACGGGAGTAAGAGGCTGGCCCGCACATCACGCACATGATTCAGTAGACATTCGACGTGCATTGGCTGAGGCTGGAAAGGTATAATTACGAGCTGAGTTCATCGCTAGCGAAATCTTGCTTCAGCAATGCGAAGTGATCGCTTGAAACGGACCGCTGCTGCTTTCGCTATTCTTGTCGGTTTGACCGCGCTCATGGTTGGACTCTACATCAGCCAATTCGACTCCTTGTCACAAATTCTTCGTGCATACGTCATCCCATTGCCGTGAGGACCAAATTTGGCTTCAGAAGACGAGGATCTACGTAGGTTCAAGTTCAAGTGGACGCTTCCGCGTTTCATAGTACAGTTGCTGTCTCTTCTTGCCGTGAATGCTCTCGCTTTCACGCTCATCTATCCGTATCTGGACTTGAGAGCGGTACCGTTTGGTTTACCGATTTTGGCCAGCATCAACTCACCTTCAACTGCAGTGTACAGCTCCTTGGATCTTCTGCAACTCGAACTGTCGCAGCCTGAGTTCCCTTGGATTGTACTTGGGGCAATCTTTCTGATTGGCGCAGTCGTCGGCCGCGCGTTCTGCGGTTGGGTCTGCCCGATAGGTTTCATTCAAGACATCATAACGACGCTGAAAGGGAGACTAGATTTCATTTCGCCTCGAGCGCACAAGTCCGGCAGGAAGTTCAAGTATCTAGTTTTGTTCTCGACACTGCTGATTAGCGGAACCCTAGGCTTAGCGTTGTATTTGGGTGTCGGGTCGGATTATAAGGCGGCTCTAGGACCGTTCGCCTCTGGCCCGTTCATTGCAATTTCCCCTGATGGAACGCTGTTCGGCACGGTGCCGACCCTCATCAAGATGGCACGTGAGAATTTCGCCGACTTCATAGCCCACCCGCCAACGCTTCAGGATATCTGGGGGCAACTGAACCAGATTCCACCGCTCCTTGCGCTTCGAGTTGTGATCCTGGTCGGGTTCTTTGCTGCTGCCTGGAAGGTCCCCCGCTTCTGGTGCAGATACGCGTGCCCAACGGGCGCTTTGATGGCTGTCTTTCAGAAGTACAGCTTGGCGGGAATCAAGAGGGACCCGGTCAAGTGCACCAAGTGCCCTCACTGCGAAGTTCGTTGCCCAATGCAGATCAACATTCTCGACCTGCCTTGGGAGAAATTCAACGATCCCGAGTGCATAATGTGCATGGAGTGCGTAGACGCCTGCCCCCACGGCTCCCTGAGCCCCAAGTTCCCGTAAAGGGTAACCTACTTGGCGTACTTGGATGGGTTCTTGTCGAACTCAGCTTTGCACATTGGAGAGCAGAAATAGTACGTCCTGCCTGCATAGCTGCTCGTAGCCGCAGCCTTCTTTTCGTCAACATTCATTCCGCAAACTGGATCCTTCGCCATACAGTGTGCACCTCCTTTCTCGTTCAGGGTTTGAACCTATTCAACAAAAGTGAATTGCTTACGACGGTCACCGAGCTGGAAGCCATAGCCCCTGCAGCCAAGAACGGAAGGAAATCGTAGACTGTTGGCCCGAGGAAAGGTACCAGAGCCCCAGCCGCGATGGGTATGAGAGCCACATTGTAGCAGAAAGCCCAGAAAAGATTCTGCTTGATCTTGCGGACCGTTGCCTTGCTGAGTTTGATTGAGATTACCACGTCGCGCACGTTGTTTTTGATTAGCACAATACCTCCGGTTTCGACCGCGACGTCTGTTCCGCTCCCGATGGCTATGCCGACATTCGCTGCAGCGAGGGCTGGGGCATCGTTGATCCCGTCCCCGACCATGGCAACGATCTTCCCTTCCTTCTGCAACTCTCTGATGACTTGTTCCTTCTGATCAGGAAGAACATCGGCGATTACTCGATTAATGCCGAGTTTTCCTCCGATCGCTTTCGCTGTTCGTGGATTGTCGCCTGTCAACATGACTACTTCAATCTTCATTCGCTTGAGTTCATTTACTGCGACAGGCGCGTCGTCCTTCAGTGTGTCGGCCAGGCCCAGTAGCCCCAACGGTTCGTTTTCTGAGTAGAGCAGCATGACCGTCTTGCCCTCCTCTTCGAGTTTTGAGACAGCGGTTTCGACGGATCTAAGATCTAACCGATGGTCAGCCATTAGCTTGCGGTTTCCCAGGAGCAATGTTTTGCCTTTGTACTCTGCTACGACACCTTGGCCGGGCTCGGCCTTGAACGAAGCCGCGTCTGGCACACTCATGCGTTTCTCTTCGGCCGCCTGCAATACTGCTCGCGCAAGTGGATGTTCCGACCCCTTCTCTGCTATTGCTGCAAGTCGGAGGACTTCTTCCGCAGCGTGATTGCCAACCGGTACGATGTCGGTTACGGATGGTTTTCCTCGAGTCAATGTTCCCGTCTTATCGAAGACGATTGATTGGAGTTTGTGTGTGGTTTCAAGGTACTCCCCACCCTTAATGAGTATTCCATTCTGAGCGCCCTTTGCTGTTCCGACCAAGATCGCGGCGGGAGTTGCGATCCCGAGTGCGCAGGGACATGCAATTATGATGACAGAAACAAATGCGAGTACGGCGAAGTTCAACGCAAGCCCCCCAATGAAATACCATCCAAGGGCAGCTCCAGTAGCGATTGCTATCACTGCGGGAACAAAGTATGCTGAGACTCTGTCTGCCAGACGTTGGATTGGCGCCCGCGCCATCTGCGCCTCTTCTACCAGCTGAACAATTTTCGAAAGAACCGTGTCCGCCCCAACCTTGCTGGCTCGAACTCTGAGCAGGCCAGAGGTGTTGATCGTGGCGCCGATTACCTCGTCGCCCACGTTCTTCTCCACGGGGATGCTCTCACCCGTTATCGCGGATTGATCGACCGCGGAACTTCCTTCAGCCACGACGGCGTCAACCGGGATACGCTCGCCTGGCCGAATCACGAGGATATCTCCAACCGTGACTGACTCTACGGGAATATTGACCTCCGCGCCATCCCGGATCACATGTGCCATTCTCGGCTGCAGATCCAGCAATTTGCGGACGGCCTCGGAAGCCCTGCCCTTCGTGATATGCTCCAGCAGATTGCCCAGAAGGATCAATGTGATGATTATTGCAGCTGTTTCAAAATACGCGCCGCTTGTCGGGAAGACTGCGGGAAAGAAGGTTACGATGGTGCTGTAGGCCCAAGCCGCAGTGGTGCCGATCGCGATGAGTAAGTCCATGTTGCCCATTCGGTTTCTGATGGCGTCGTAAGCTCCGCGGTAGAATCGCCACCCTATGACGAACTGAATTGGAGTTTCCAGGAGGAAAAGCACATAGTTATTGGTGTTTGGCGGGAGAACCGGTGCATAAGTGAAGAGGGCGGTTGGAATAGTGAGTATGACGCCAGCAATCACTAGGAATTTCAGCCGCTTGATCTCTACTTCGGGTTTCTCGAAGGTCTGAGCGCAGGTTTCACTGCAAAAGTACCATTTGGTTCCGCGAATTGTGCGGGTTATCGTTGCGGTCTTCTCATCAACGAACATCCCGCAGACAGGGTCTTTCGCCACTCTGTTTCGTTATCCTCCAATCAACCGAGGTCACTTAGGCTTACCCAGAAGGGTAAAAAATGTTCCCTGCAACTTTCATATCCGTCTGACCTGAAATTGTACGACGTCGCTGTTGTTGGGGCAGGTCCAGCGGGGACTTCGGTTGCAAGAACCGCAGCCAAGCTAGGACTACGCACTCTCCTCCTAGAGAAGGAGCCATTGCCCCGCAACAAACTCTGCGGTGGCGGGGTCACACCGAAAGTCCTGAAGCTTTTCGACTTCAGTCTTCCAAATGAACTCATCGAGTGCACTACACGATCCGCCAGAATTCACGTGGGCGAAGAGCAATATCCATTCGAAACTGACTCTGCACTTGTGTACATGACATCGCGGTCAGAGTTCGATGCGTTCCTAGCGGAGAAGGCCGCTGAGGCTGGGGCTGACTTCAAAGATAGAAGCCCGGTCGATGGCCTGCAGGTCCAAACGACACATGTCGAGCTAAGGACTCCGAACGGTAGATTTCACTCGAAGTTGGTCGTCGGCGCGGATGGGATGGGCAGCATCACAGCAAGCAGGGCGGGAATTCGCGAGCGCTGGACGCCTCACGCGGTAGCATACGCAATTGAGAGTGAAGTCCCTGTCGGAGAAAGAGCAGTACAGGACTTCATTGGAAGCAACGCATACTTCGACATGCATTTTGGAGTTTCGCCAGCTGGTTATGGATGGGTCTTCCCCAAAGACGACCATCTAACAGTAGGCGTCGGATGCAGACTCAGCAGGCTCCGGGACGCCCGCACGCTGTTCGATACTTTCGTCAGGAGGATTCCCGAACTCGCGGGAGTCGACATCCCGAGGCCTCAGGCTCATCTGATTCCTCTCGGCGGAGCTATTGAAGTGCCTACGGTTTCGGATAGAGTCCTGCTTACAGGTGACTCAGCGGGGTTTGCAGAACCTCTGCTCGGTGAGGGAATCTACTTCTCAATTCTTGGAGGGCAGATAGCTGCACAAACTGCCGCAGAGGCTTGTCGAGCGGACAGGTTTGATGCGAACTTTCTCCAGGCATACAAGAAGGCCTGGAGGGATGCCTTCGGGGTGGATTTCGACGTTGCGTACCAGGTAGCCCGTTTCAGCTACCTGGAACAGTATGACATGGAACGGGTGGCCCGGTTCTTCTTCGGCGAAAGGAAGGTTCAGGAGTGCATGGTAGGCCTAATGGATGGGACCCTACGGTATAGAGATGCCAGACTGAAACTGGCCTGGCCGTATTTCAAGTACCGACTTGCGAAACTGGGCCTCCCCTTCTACTCATGACTTGAACAGCTGACTACGATTGCTGTCGGGCGGTCCGCGCCCTTTATCCCATATCCTGAAAGCCTTCATCGTCCTACCTACGGCCGCAGACTGACATTGGCCTCTCGATTCGATAGGAATGAGTTCTTCAGCCGTCAGACCGTCCTTTCAGAACTGGGCAAGACCGGTCAGAAAAAACTCGCCGGTTCTAGAGTAACAATTGTTGGCCTAGGTGGTTTGGGGAGTGTGTGTGCACTATATCTTGCACTTGCCGGAGTTGGCAAACTGACCCTGGTAGACCAAGACACGGTAGAATTGAACAACTTGCATCGACAGATCCTCTACTCACTTGCAGACATACGGTACCCAAAAGTCGAGGCAGCGGCGAGGCGAATCAATCAGATTAACCCTGAAACCGAGGTCCGGCCGGTTCCGGAGAACCTGGATTCAGAGAACGTGTCGTCAGTCCTAGAAGGCTCAGATGGTGTCGTTGACGGATTGGACAACATGATGACACGATATCTCATCAACCGTGCCTGCGTTGAGAAGAAGATCCCTTACGTTTTCGGGGGCGCCATCGGGATGGAGGGCAACGTTGCTGTCTTCAGGAGCCCAGAGACCCCTTGCCTCGAATGCGTTCTGCCCGGTCTAGACGATGCGAACCTCCCGACTTGCGACACCCGCGGGGTGCTCGGAGCGACGACGGGAATCGTGGGTAGCATTCAGGCCATGGAAACAATTAAGATGCTTACGGGAATAGAACCAGAGTCACCAAGCAGGCTGATGGTTTTCGACTTCGCCCAGTCAGAATTTCGAACGGTGACCCTCAAGATCCGCCCGGACTGTCCTGTCTGTCAGTTACGTTCGGCGACAGTTGAAGCTTATCCACGGCGGCTCGCTTGGCTCTGCGGTTCGGATACGGCCAATGTTAACCCGGAAAAGATTCTATCGCTTGACCTCGGCTCCCTGACCAAATCCATCGCCAGAAAGCATAGGGTTCTATTGGCGACGCCGATGGTCATAGTCTTCGACTATGATGGTCACGAAGTAAGCCTATTTAGGAAAGGCCGGATGCTCATCAAGAATGTTCGGAGTGAAAACGAAGCACTTGAGGTCTTTCGTGCGGTCAGAAAGATGATGGATTCGCGATGAGGAATGACGCTTCAAATTCCTGGCAATGTTGACGAAGGCCGGGCAGGGCTGCGACTGTTCGGGAGGGCTCTGTTCCTTGTTTCGGGCGGCATCGATTCCCCCGTCGCAGCGTGGCTGATGATCAGAAAGGGAGTTGCACCCGTCTTCGCTTACTTCGACAATTACCCGCTCTGCGACCAGGGTGCCGAAGAGATAGCTCTTGACACGATCAGGAGAATATGCGACAAGGAGGGAATCGTTGGAGCGAGAGTATACCTCGTTCCGCACTCTCCGGATCTGCGGGATATAGTGTCCAGATGCCCCGTCAAGTACGCATGTATTCTTTCCCGGCGCATGATGCTCAGGATTGTAGAGCAGATTGCTCTCAGAGAAGGATGCGACGTGATCGTTACGGGGGACGCGCTTGGGCAGAAAGCCAGCCAGACACTGGAGAACATCACCGCGGCAGATTGTGTTCTCTCCCGCCTGCCGGTGGTCAGACCCCTCGTCGGGATGAATAAGCTGCAGATCCAGAGAATTGCCAAGAAAATTGGCACCTACGAAATCTCCATCCGGCCGGGCGTGGCAACCTGCGGTGTTCCTACGAATAACCCTAGCACGTCAGCGAAACGCAGGCGCCTTGACGAGATCGAAAATGCCCTAGATGTTCAGATGATGGTTCAGAGAGCTCTCGAGTGCGCCAGAACCATAACTCTCTGACCCTACTTCTCGAGAAGAATGTGCATTATCTCTGTGGCCGTGTTGCGCGCGTCTTCCTCGGACGCAGCCTTCCTCACAACCATTCGTCCATCTCCTCTGACCGTAACCTCCAAGCCACTGCTAGTCCGCATGACGACGAAGTGAGGTGTCCACATCAACAATTCGTAGCGACCTGAGTCTTCCTTCTTGAGCTTGGCTAAGCCAACCTTCATTGGCTTCCGCGGAATCGCCTCGTACGATAGATGATCCGAACACAGTTTCATGAACAGCTGGCCTTGAGTTTGAAGGTATGGCATGCAGGCTCTCAGAATCTCATATCGTCTGCGTGCCTATTAGAACCACCCGCAAGTCGACTTCTGCTAGATGTTCTAATCCCTCTCGAACTTCAATCTTTATTAGAACTGTCGGCCTGAACGAGAACGCTGCCGGGGACGATGCCGGGGTTGGTCCCCAAGTCTGGAGGGCCACCGAAGGCCGAACGGTTCAGGCGGCGGGCTGCAGTAGAGAAGCTTGCGGCAACCCGCAGTATAGAAAGAATCGCTGAGGTGGGTTCGATTCCCATCCCCGGCTCCAAAACAAATGTCCAATTCCCCCCCGGCGCCTTACAAACCTAGTCCACTCGCTCTCAATGGAAAACGTCGCATTCTTTCAGACGTCAACTGCCACCCATGAGAATCATACCTCGGGCTTAACTCCTTCGTAGTCCTCAGCTGAGTTTGCTGTGACACTACTATGAGAGCCTTGTTATCTTCCATACTCGACCTAGTAATACAGAAAAGATTGCGGGATCGCTTGGAACGGGACTCAAGGAAGCTGGAGGACTTGGGGAAGCGCGCAGGTAGAAGGGAGGTGGGAACGAATTGAGCGGCAGCCCGGGCAAGTCTGAGGGGATGGGTTGGAGAGTAGCAGTGTCCATCGTCGCCTTCTTCGGGTCAATAATAGCTGTGATTCTGTGGCTATTCTTCTACGCGGGAAGTTTCAACGTGTACCAGAATATCGCCGTCATTGTTGTCATCTTCCTTGCCTTCATCGCGGTCATGGGAGCCACCTGGGCATCGTGGGGAATGAAACAGGCAGCTTGGTGGAGCGAGAGCAAGCATTGACGAAAATACGTAGGGCCTTGCTCATCTGTGGCATTCTCTCTTCGCTGCTTTGTGTCGCTACTGACATTCTCGGAGGTGTGCTATGGGAGGGCTACAGCTTCATCGCTCAACCTATCAGCGCGCTGGCTGCCATCGGCTCTCCGGTGAGATCGGTCAACAGTTGAGCAAACCAGCGAGACAACGACCGCGCTTTATGACAATGCTGCTCTTCGTCGAGGTGCTAAGTTCCTTCTTCGGCCTTATTGGAGGAATACCTCTCATTGCTGATCCAAGCGGCGCACTTCTAGGATTTCCTCTTGGAGGAACGAAAGCGCTTTCATCTCTTCCCATCCCAATTCATGACTTTCTTCTGCCTGGACTTTGGTTGTTCTTCGTCTACGGCATCGGATTCGCCATAGTGACCTATTCTCTGTGGTCTGGTAGACCGTACGCTTGGTCTCTAGCCCTCACACTCTGCATTGTTTGGCTCGGATGGATTACCTTCGAAGCAGCATTCTTCGGTCCAGACCCGCTTATTCTGGTCTGGTACATTCCGCAGATCGCAGCTCTGACCCTGCTGTTCATGCTAAAGCTAGACGGCCATCGCTAGGGGCCTTATGGACCGAATGTATGGGAACTGAACATTTTTTCGGCTCCCATCCCCGGCTCCACACCCCTTTGGAAAAATTCGGTAGAACCGTCTTCCAAATTCGAAGGCATTCAACAAGGTCGCTGGGGGTAATGTTGGAGCTCTCGCGGCTACTTTATAGGGTCTACGATGCGACTGTGTCTTCCTTTGTAGCTCACCCTTCCGAGCTTCGTTAGCTCTTCGTCGTGAGAGTAAATTTCTGGAACATTGTTGTGCAAGTAGCAACCTATGATCAACGAATCCCTACCACCGAGGTTTGTTTTCGTGGCCAAGTCCAACGCGAAGAGCGACATGGCTCTCGTCATGTTGAGGAAGACCGTTCTCGAGTCTTTCAGGAACTCGACGATCTTCAGTTTGGAATCCGGAGGAGGAATCTTTCTTCCAAATACCAAGGTGTGGTAGCACTCGTGGACTACGGTTGAGTTAATCGCCCATCCGTCGCACGAGAGGACCGCTTTTTTGGCGTCGGGATGTTCTGGAAAGGTTGGATCAAGCGCGTAAGCCAGAATGTTTGTGTCTATTCCGATCAGGTCTTCCAAATCCCCTTCATCTTCTTAGGGGACAGGCTCTCAGGTTTTCCTGTGCGAGCGGGGTTCCAATCCATCACTTCTTCTAGCCTATCTCTCTTTGAAGAAGCCTTTGCCACCACGAAGTCCTTACCTTTCCTCTCAAAGACTACAACGTCCCCTTTGGAAACACCCAGTTCATCAGCGAGTTCTCTTGGCAGGACTAGTCTTCCCCGCTCATCCAAGACAGCCGTGGGCATGTCTTGCATCCCACTGAAATGTGTGGGATAACCCATTTAAACTTGTGGGAAATCCCCTTGACAAAGCATGGATCTAATTCGCTATGCCAAGTGTTGCACACTCTGTCAGACATCGGCATTCGAAACTCAATTCTACTGCGAAACGTGGTAGCAACTGTCAAGGAAAAAGGGAGCCGAATCTGGGCGACCTGCAGTTTACCGCAAGTATTTTACTAGTGTCTGCAAGTGCAGGTCTCATGAATTCCGGCATCGCAGAGTTCCTCGTGCTAAGGATTGAGGACAAGAAGAAGTACGAAGATGTGGTCACGTACATCTATGCCGGGGATGATCCATCAGCCATCCACAAACCGATCACCGTTTACAAAGAAAAGAAGGCGAACGCGTACCTAGTGGCCGGAAGATACGCCGGTTTCACAGAGACCCACCTGAAGTACAAGCCGCTCACAGAAGAAGAACAAAAGATAGTGCTCGAAAAGCTTGGCACTGGAAAGGTCATAAAATTCCTCACCAAGGAATGAGACCCTCTGCCTGCCAATAAGCGTCAAAGGACAGGCGCATCCATTGAATCTTCGCGATCCATTGGAAAAAGCGATAGCGCTAATCGTGTTCGCATCGGCGTACGCTCTGATTCGCATTGCCCTCTCCGAACTGCCACCGGTGACCGTTGCCGCGGTCAGGTTTCTCCTAGCGTGCTCCGTCATGCTTCCCATAGTCTTAGTCCGGTACCGGCGACAAGGCACTCGAATCAGAAAGTCGGACTGGCCTATGCTGCTTGTCCTCTGCGTCTTGCAGATCTACTTGCCGAATCTTCTCCAGAACGTCGGTCTGGAATATACCAGCGCGTCCCTTAGTAGCGTGTTGCAGTCAACGACGCCGGTGTTCACGCTCCTTCTTTCTGCAGCCTTTCTCCGTGAGACCGTCGGTTGGAGGGAGATCGTCGGGGTCGCAGCCGCGATGACAGGAGTCACCCTGCTGTCGACGGGTGGCGATTTCGCCAGCATTGCAAGCTCCACATTCTTCGGAAACGTATTACAAGTTGGAGTTGGTGTTTCTTACGCGATCTCGGGGATTATTGGAAAGGTTGCATTACGAAGGTACGAAGCGTTGTTCGTCGTGACTCTGACGTTTGTAGGCGGAGCGCTACTCCTAGCGGTGTCTGCAATCGCTCTTGAGGAGAGCGCGTGGCCAAAAACAGTGTCGAATGAGGTCATTTTGGCGCTGTTGCTCCTCTCGTTCCTTTATTGCCTGGGCCTGGTTTCTTGGTACGACGTCCTGCAGCGAACGAGCGTATTTCAGCTGTATGTTCTACTCTTCACCATGCCAGTTTTGGCCGTAATCATTTCAGTGATAACGCTCGGCGAAGCATTCACGATTCTTGACGTTGTGTTCTCAGCCTTGACCCTGGCGGGCGTTGCAATTACCCAAGCTGGGAAGCAGCGTTAGAGGTCTATCAATGGTCAGCTTCGGGAACTCACAAGAGTGAACAGCGTAACTACTAGGCCCAAGAGGAGCAGCACGAGGCCGACTACTAGCCAAGCCAGCCAGCTAGGCATGAGCGTTGAGAACCATTTGACCACGCCAACTGCCAAGAATCCCAAGCCGAGAAGCGCGATCACTGTACCCGCAATGGCTAGTGTGATTAGCTTCACCATGCGTTTCACAAAACGCTCAACCGACTTCCTGACGCCTCCGGCGAGCCGTTGCAGTGCAGTCTCAGCCAGCTTTTCAACGACGGAGCGTTTTTCGCGTTCAGACAACGCTGAGAGCCTAGTCCTTTGACCGAGCTAGGGCTATACCTAGCGCCATTCCTGCTACGAAAGCGACGCCCAGGGCCAAGAGAGGCTTTTCAGCAACCTTCTTCGCGGTCCTTTTCTGAATGTCTTTGACCTGTTCCCTGAGGTCAACAAGCCGTTTGTCCATGTCTTTCCGAAGATCCTTGAGATCTAGCTCGACACTCTTAATCTCGCGAAGCTCCTTGTCTCTCTCTTTCGACAAAATTGCACGCCAAAAGGTAGCTGCAAGTGCGGGAATAATAAGACTAACCGTGAGATGCACGGGTTTGCGCGACTATCGGGACTTTCGCCCTGAGCAGAATGATACGCCTATGAGGAGTCCTAGAGCGAAGGCCAAGCCGGCGAACAATAGCGGGTTCTCTCTAATGGCCTCTCGGAGCTCCCTAGCAGACAGGAATTCGCGGGGGGCTTGCATGTCCATAATTTCCTCTATCTCGTCCTCGGAGTATTCCTGCTTCTGAACCTGGGCCATGGTCGTCGGGTCTCGATTAAGGAAAGGGCACCAAATATGTATTACTTGGATTTCCAACATGTCCACCGATTTGCCCATGAATGCTGGAACCAAGCCGAGCAGCTACATCCTTTCAAGGCTGAAGCAGGCTAGGGCCCAGCCTCTTCCAAGCTTGAGCACAGGCGTGGAAGATTATCTGGAAGTCATCTATGAATTGATGCAGGAAAAGGGCTACGCCCGTTCGGTGGACATCTCGAATTACCTCGGTGTGAAATCTCCAAGCGTGACGAGCATGCTTCAGAGGCTACATCGAATGGGGTTCGTTGTGTATGAGCGGTATCGGGGCATCACGTTAACGACCAAGGGAGAACGGTTGGCGCGCTCAGTCAAGGACCGACATCTGGTGATCGCAAAGTTCCTGCGAATCCTGGGCGTTAACGAAGACACTGCTAACTCCGACGCCGAAGGCATCGAACACCACGTCCATCCGCTAACCATCGACCGTATAACGAAGTTTGTCAATTTTGTCGGAAAGAACCCTGATTGGTTCAGAACCTTCGAGCGAAGCCTAAACGAGGATCATTAGCATCGAGATTTCGGACTCGATGGTTCGATTTATCTAGCTTTATTAGATACCTCTAACTTTTCCAACGAAACCTACCACCCGGAACAAAGGCCCTCACAGGCCTCTGGTTTAGTGCGAGGGCGTATGATATGAAAGAAACCGCCACTGCAGAGCATGCACTATACTCGAGAAACCAGAAAGGTTTCTGGCATCAGTTCGCAGCCTATTTCGGGCCGGCACTAATAGTAAGCGTCGCCTACATTGACCCAGGCAACTACGGCACAGACATTAGCGCGGGCGCTTCCTTCGGGTACGGCATGCTTTGGGTTGTCTGGCTGGCGGGGGTCATGGCCATGCTACTGCAGTATCTCTCCGGTAAGCTTGGCATTGCTACAGGCCATTCGCTTCCCGAACTCATTCGCCTACATTTGAAGAAGCGCATCTACGTCATACCCTACTGGCTCGGCTCTGAAGTAGCCGCGGCTATGACTGACCTTGCAGAGTTCTTGGGCACAGTGCTCGCCCTATACCTTCTCTTCGGAATCCCGTTGCTCTACGGAACCTTCCTTTCGGTGCTCGACGTTCTGCTTATTCTGGGAGTGACCGGCGGAAGAGTTCGTAGACTGGAATATCTCTTCATGGGCTTCGTATCCACGATAGGGCTTGGCTACGTCTATGAAATCCTCGTCACCGGCCCCCACCTACCCGACTTCCTGGTCGGCTCTGTTACTCCGCAGCTGGAGTCGAACGAGATGATTCTGTTGGCGGTGGGTGTCATTGGCGCCACTGTCATGCCGCATGCACTCTTTGTCCATTCGGCTCTGGCCAATGATAAGATACTCGACCCAAGCCTGGATGCCAAGCGGGCCGTGATGCGCTTCCACAGGGCGGAGAGCATTATCATGTTCACGTTCGCGGGCCTTGTGAATGCTGCAATTATGACGATGGCTGCCTCTGCCTTTGGTTCTCAGGGAATTCAAGTCGCGACCATTGAAGACGCATACTTGACATTGGAGCCGCTCTTTGGACGGGCCGCAGCCGTGATATTCGGCTTGACGCTGCTTGCGTCTGGACTCTCTTCCTCGACGACTGGTACGCTCGCGGGTCAGGCGATTATGGATGGGATGCTGGGAAGAAAAACAAATCTTTGGGCTAGGCGGATCGTTACACGTCTCATTAACGTGGTCCCGACCAGCATAGCCATCCTGATAGGCATCGACCCACTGCTCATGCTAGTCTACAGCCAAGTGGCACTAAGCCTGATGCTGCCACTTCCTCTGCTTCCACTGTGGAAGTTCAGTAAGGACTCGAATCTAATGGGCCCTTTCGTAAACAGGAGACTAACAACAATCATCGCGGGAATCTTCATCGCGTTCATACTTTCGCTGAACGTGGTTCTCCTTTACCTAATCTTTGGAGGAACGCTCTGATTCATAGGGCCGAGATTTTCATCCTTCTCTAGCTAACCACGAAAAGATGCCCGCCACGGCCAGCACAAGACCAGTAAGACCTGTTCCAAAGTTGAGGGATGCAGGGTAATTTACTGCATGGAGTCTGAGAAGCTCATCTACAAGAATTACGTCCAGGAACAGTGTCGCGCCCACCCCAATCAGTATGCCGCTTCGAATTTGACCGTCCTTGAAGGACCAGTTTCGGCTCAGCAAGGATTTGACGGCAAAGACCGCGCTGATCAGCAGGACACCATATTCGAAGTAGTTTGAAAAAAGAACTCCATGGAGCCTAAGCATTTGGTGAACGATTCCCATGTCAGCAATGAGAAAAGCCTCTAATTCCGAACGCGATACCCGTTCGGACTGATGTCATTAAGCTGTCACAGGGTCTTGCCTGCGCGTTCGGCGATGGCTGAGGCCATTTCGGAAAGCCCAGCGTCTCCTCCCAGGTCATACGTCACCTTCTTCCCTTCGGCAATCACTTCTTCCGTCGCTTTGAATATGGCCTGGGCTTTCCTCTTCTCGCCAAGATATTCCAGTAACCAAGCTCCGGCAAGGACCGTTGCCGTTGGGTTCACCTTGTCTTGCCCCTTGTACTGTGGGGCGCTACCATGGGCAGGTTCGAACATTGCATAGTCATCACCAAAATTGGCAGAGTAGATGCAGCCTATGCTGGCCACTAGCGCAGATACTTCCTCTGAAATGACATCCATGAAAAGATTCGTCCCGAATACTACGCTTTGATTAAACCGCTGAGGGTTCTTGATCAACTGCTGCGCGAAGTTATCGATGAAATATTCCTCAAGACTAATCTCAGAATAATTCCTGTGAATGCTTCGGACGGCCTCCATGAACAGCCCGTCTGTTTCCTTCAAGATATTTTGCTTCGTGATAGCGAACGCCCTGCTCCACCCCCTCCGCTTTGCCTCCTCGAACGCCGTTCTGGCCACCTTCTCGCTTTGCTGGCGACTGATTTTTCGAAACGCGATGGCCACATCGTTCGAGAGCCGATGTTCTATTCCCGAGTAGAGTCCCTCCGTCGCTTCACGGACGCAGACGAGTTCGACGTCGCCGAGTGGGCGCTTGGTTCCCGCGAAGGTCTTGATTGGACGAATGTTGGCGTAGAGATTCATCCCTTGCCTTATAGTTACGGCGACGCTACGCGGAGTTCCGGGTCCCACCGGTGTTGTGGTCGGGCCCTTCAGGCATGCGTCTGCAGACTCTATGATCTTCCAGCTCGCTTCAGGGATTAGCGAAGGCCCACCGTGCGCCTGCCACCATTCATAGCCGGCATCGCAAGTGACAAAATTCGCTGCTGCCCCTACGGCCTTTAACACCTTCAACGTGGCGTCAATCAGCTCAGGCCCAGTGCCGTCTCCTCGAATCAAAGCCACAGTACGAGCCAAGAGCTATCCGAGCCGAACGACGGCAATCAATAGTTAAGTCTTCTTTCTGGCCGGCGTTTCAGTCCGTTTGATGTACCGTAACAAAAATGACCGATGTCAGAAAGCAGGCACCTTTCGAGTGCTATGTTTACGATGCTGCTTCTAGGCAGACCCGAATAGTCTGCCAGTCGATCTAACCCCTCGACTTGATACCTGCAGAACCGTAGAATGACGCCAGGTTTACGCGGGTTGGTCAAGAGTAGCCCTCGGCTTGAATTTCTCGCAGATCCATCTGAGAACAACAAACCAGTCGCTGGTGGCGGGCGGGGAGGGATTCGAACCCCCGACCGCAGGCTCCGGAGGCCTGTGCCCTATCCTGACTAGGCTACCCGCCCGCGACAGATGCGACAATGAGCATGCATTGATGTATAAGGATGGACTCAAACAACTGGACCTGCCAGCTAGGCCAAGATTCCGCGTCGAACCAATCATTTTAAGGAAGCTTCAGGTTACGCGCCATAACCCTACTACTCTGCAGCCGGGCATTTGGTTACTTTGGTGAATACTCTCGAACAATTCCGGAAGCAGTGCCTGCAGAGTCTGCGCTCAGCATTACAGCTTACATTTCCAGATTGGGTCGATAAGATCCCACGGCCGATCGTGCCACCCGATATCAAGTTTGGCGAACTGGCCTCATCGATAGCCTACGACATCGCTGGGAAAGAAAGACTGCAGCCTCAGGAGGTCGCCGAAAAAATCGCAACGGCAGTGCACGTGACAGAAAATTCCAACATAGCGAAGGTGGAAGCAGTCGCAGGGTACGTGAACTTCAGGCTGGACTACAGGACCGCTGGCCGCTCAATTCTGAAGGCGGCGCTCAGCCAGGATGCATCTTACGGGATCGAAAAAACGGAGCAACCGGTTTCCACCGCCGTTGAGCATACAAGCGCCAACCCAAGTGGGCCACTCACAATGGGCCATGCGCGCAACGCTATCCTGGGCGACGCTTTGGCCAGGCTTCTCTCAGCCCGGGGTCATTCAGTCAAGAGACGATTCTACATCGATGATGTTGGGAGGCAAGTTTCGATCCTGGCTTATGGTTACAGGCTCCTAGGCAGGCCTAGGCCCAAGGGGAAAGCGGACCACTGGCTTGGGCTACTCTATGCATGCACGAACACTGCAGTGGAGATAGAAGCAACCAAGAGGAAATTGAATGAGCTCGGTACAGAATATGATGACGAGAAACGTGGAACACTGCAGCGCAACCTAGATGAATGGGTTGGCATAGCTGCCGACCTCGAAACATTGGATAAGGCTCTGTTTTCTCAGGTGGTTGATGCCGTGAAAGCTGAGCCGGATCCGGAAGAAGCTGTCCAAGAACTCGGCAGGAAGTACGAGGCAGGCGACAAGGAAGCTGTCGGTCTGGTCCGCGAGGTATCCGACCTCTGTCTGGAAGGCATGAAGGAGACACTTTCGCAAATGGGGATTGAGTTCGATGTCTGGGATTGGGAAAGCCAAGTAATCTGGGATGGGCGAGTTGAGAATGTTCTCCACAAACTATCGAAACTGCCTTTCATCCGCACAGTAGGATCATCTGCCACGCTTGACGCTAACGCAATTGTTGAGGCATACTCTCTGCGTGGCGCACTTGGACTTTCCGCTAATTATGAGGTCCCACCGCTGACGTTAGTTCGAAGCGATGGGACGACCCTATACCCAACTCGTGACATTGCTTACAGCCTGCTGAAATTCGCTGAATCCGACAGAGTCATTAATGTTATTGGCTCTGAGCAGGCGCTCCCGCAGCTGCAAATACGTCTCGCGCTTTATGCGCTGGGTGAGAAGAAGGCAGCAGATAATCTGGTCCACTACGCGTATGGTTTGGTCGAACTTCCCGGGATGAAGATGTCGAAACGCCGTGCGCGATATATCGCGTTGGACGAGGTGCTGCAACAAGCAAGGGCGCGCGTCGCGGAAGCCATGTCTGACCGGCGCGGAGAAATCGCAGGGGAAGTATTTGATGGAATTGTTCAGACAGTTTCCCTGGCTGCAGTGAAGTTCGCTATGCTTAGTGTGAACAACTCAAAGAGCATCACTTTCACTTGGGACAGAGTGTTGAGCCTAGAGAGGAACAGTGCGCCCTTCATCAACTACGCCTACACAAGAGCCGGAAGCATCCTGAAGAAATTCGGCGAGATTCCCAAGGACGCGGACTTCTCGTTGTTAACCCAGCCGTTGGAACGGTTACTCATCTTCAAAATTGCACAATTGCCCGATTCGTTTTGCGAAGCGGCAGACCAGCTTAAGCCCGAAGAGCTGGCAAATCATGCAAATTCGCTTGCAGAGAAATTCCATGAGTATTATGAAAAAGTGGACGTGATTCATTCCGAAAAGGCGGTCAAAGAGGCGAGGGCACTGCTGGTCAGAGCCGTCCAAATATCACTACGAAATGCCATGTCAGTAATCGGAATAGGATTGACCGAGAGGATGTGAGTCGGTGCCGAATTCGAAGTTACCGATGGTCGATCTGAAGGCGGCCGCGCGTTCCCTCAAGCCGAGCATTGACCTGAACTTCAGCAATTTCCATGACCGGCTCTTTCTGATCCTTTTTGTGGTGGACGTCGTTCTCCGTTTCGTTTGGCTAGACAAGCCTAAGGGTTCACTCATTTTCGATGAATGGTACTACGTGAATGTTGCCCGGGTCATTCTTGGGCTACCTCAAAGCTTGGGCGCCAACAATAAGCCGCCTTATGTCGATGCTGTGACTGGGTTGGACCCTAACCATGAACACCCGCCGCTCGCAAAACTGCTGATTGCCTTTTCCCTGTACGTCTTTGGCGACAACGGCTACGGGTGGCGAATCCCCAGCGTCATATTCGGTTCCGCGGCAGTACTCATCTTCTACTTGTTGTTGAAGAAAATGTCAAACTACAGAATGGTTCCGTTGATCGCGACTTTCCTGTTCTCGTTTGACAACCTTACCTTCGTACACAGTCGAATAGCCACCCTTGACATCTTCACTCTGACGTTCATGCTCTTGGGATTCTACTGGTACTTTACTCGCCACAATCACCTCAGCGCAATGGCCATGGCTTTCAGCACATTGACGAAGATCACCGGGGCTGCTGGGCTAGTAATCATCGTTCTTGTGCATGCTGCTCGCCTCCTACAGGATCATGCCGAGCGAAAGCGTTGGAACGAGTTGTTCTCCTGGTTTGAGAAATACGCCGTTGTCTACATCATCACATTTGTTGCAGTTCTTGGTCTACTGGATCGACTGTGGGTCGGATATTCGAACCCTCTAACCCACATCCAATTCATCCTAAGCTACTCCGCGGCACTCACTTCGTCCTGCCCCAACGGCATCATTAGCTGCCCTTGGCAATGGTTGATCAACCAAGTTCAGATTCCCTATCTTGTGGTCAATGTGACGTCAGGCAACGCGAAGTATGACTCGATAGCGTTCCTCGGCGCTATGAACCCTGCCCTCCTGTACCTCACAATACCTGCGATCCTCTACTCAGCTTACGATTACTTCACGGAGAAACGACAGTTCAGCCTATTCATGTTGGTCTGGTTTGCCGTGGCCTACCTGCCGTATTATCCAGCCGCGATTTTCGGGCATCGGGTGACCTATCTATTCTACTTCCTGACTGCGACGCCGGCCGTTTGCGCGGCGGTCGCCGAGATGATTATGGATCAAAATCCGCCGAAACTGGTAATGATATTCTACTTGGCAGTGGTTGTCTTAAGCTTCTACATGATGTTTCCATTCAAGGTAATCCCAACCTGACCTGTTGGTCTTGTTGAATTTGGAACGCAGGCGTTCCTGAGCGTAGGATGACCGAAATCGCCAAATACGAATCTTGAGATATGCCTGCCGACGCAGAGGTTTCGATTCTTCGAAGGCCTTCAGTGTTTTCGTCGTCCGACTAGGAGGTGACAGAAGCTGTCGCAAGAAGAGAAGCCGCCCTCGCCCGCACCGAGGCCGGAGGCCAGAACCAGAGAACCGATTCCGCCAAACACCATACTGATCGGAAAGAAACCCATCATGGCATATGCAACCGCCGTCATGATGCACTTTCAGTCTGGAGCTCAAGAGCTCACGGTGAAAGCTCGAGGCCGTGCAATTAGCACAGCAGTAGATGTGGTCGAAGTCGTTAGGCGCAGATTCTTCGCAGGAAAACTCGCAATCAAAGAGGTAAGCATTGGCACTCAGATAATCGGGGTGGAGGGTGACTCACGGAACGTTTCAACAATCGAAATAAAGTTGGAGAAGACCGGCTGAACACGTTTTCCACTATCTTCTCCTAGGTCTCTTTTCTTGATTTGCACAGTTTCGTAGGCTGAATTCCGTGTTTTCGACATCAAGCTTCGTGCTTCAAACACAAGCCTGATGCGATCACTAAGGTTTCACAATAATTCAATGGCATTTCGCGTTTCTGCCTGAAATCAGAATTGTGGCGTTGGCGCGTTCACGAAAGTCGATTATGAGAAACTAATTTCGGTGACTCTCTAATTCTTGACAGCTTTCTTTCACGAAATTTGAATAGTATTCGTTCTTGAACGGACAAGCAACAACGAGAATTGTCGTAAGCACAAATTGGAGGTGTATAATACGAATCACTCATTCCTAAAGGACTGGGACAGGGAACCAAGCGACCCGCTGTTTTCGAGAATGACGGGAAGGCTCCACCACTCGGCGCCCGTCAAGGAGAAAGTTGCCAATGCCATCTACCGTCTAAGGGTACTGCAGAACAAGCTTGAGTCTGCTTCCAACCGAATGCAGCAACATGACAGAGACATCTTCGCAAAATGCGTCAATTCCCAGGTGTCACACGACCCTGCGCGAGCAGCAATGTACGCAAACGAGTGCGCAGAAGTGCGCAAAATGGCAAAGGTCACCATGCAATGCCAGCTAGCCCTTGAACAAGTCTCTCTGAGACTGGAGACGATCGAAGAGTTCGGCGACATAGCGAGCTTGATGAGGCCGGTAGCTAGCGTGGTCCACTCAATAAAGAACCAGATTTCAGGCGTAATACCCGAAGTCGGCTTCGAACTGGGCGAGATCGGTGAAGTCCTAAACAGTGTGGTCGTTGAGGCGGGAGAAGCAACAGGCTCGGAGATCGGTGTCGAGGCCTCCAGCGCTGAAGCTCAAAGGATCCTTGCGGAAGCCAGTGCAATAACTGAGCAACACATGAAAGAGCGATTTCCAGAGCTACCAGCTGGTGGAGCACAGGTTCCTGAGAGAACCGGGGAAACCAACATCCCACACTAGGGGCTTGCACAGACAATGCCAACTACCGTTGAAGACATCGGCAAGCACCTGGGGAAGACTGTAGAGGATGCCATGGGGCGGCCCGTAGGAAAGTTCGTGGGCCTCACCCCTGATATTAAGGACGAAGTCAAAGCAATTCAGGTCGTTCAAAGCAACGGAGAAGTAAACCAGTACTCCATCGACTCAATCAACGTAGTGGATGGACAACCAGTCCTTCTTCAGGGCTGGCGAGTAGAAGCTGAGAAGCTCAGAAGGGAGCATGACATCGTCAGACGACGCAGGCAAGCACTGGACCTTCTCTTGAAGGACGGTGACATCGACCAAGCCGAATACAACCAACTCAGAGGTAGTTACGAAGACCTGCTGAAAGAAATCAAGGTGAAACGCGACAGGGTCGTCGACACGCTCAACGAGGTCGACACGAAACTGGAGCACCAAATCAGAGACCTGCAGACCGCGCTGACAAACAACAAGATGCTCTACACTTCGTCAGAAATAGGCGAACAGACATACCGAGAGGTCACGGAATCCATCCGAGCCGGAATTGAGCTCGCCCGAAAAGAACGCAAGGACGTGGAAAACACTAGGGAGAGCCTACACGGAATCGACTCCCTTGAATTACCAGAGCCACCGAAGCCCCCACCTGCACCCTCGACAAAAGTTCCAGATGTTGTTGTAGTCAAAGTCCGCGAACCCACACCAATATAGGTCGGGCGTGGGAGCCTTCTCGATTATCAGAAAATTCGAGGATAGACTGCATCCCGTTCCTCTTAAGGAGCGAATAGCTCACGCAATCTTTCGGCTAAACGTTCAGCTCGAAAAACTGGACCACATGTACACAAAGCTACACCAACGTGATACAGAGCTTTTCCAGCGCTGTATTGGCGCCCAAGTTTCGAAAGACCTCGCTCACGGAAAAATCTACGCAAACGAGTGCGCCGAGATCAGGAAGATCGCGAAGATCGTCCTCGGCAGTCAGCTCGCACTTGAGAAAGTAATCCTCCGCCTCCAAACCGTCGAGGAATTCGGCGACATCATGGTACAGATGGCCCCTGTAATGGGGATCGTCAAGGAAACAAAATCAAAGATTGCCGGCATCGTTCCGCAGGTGGCAAACGAACTCGACGAAGTAAACGGACTGCTTGGCGACCTAACAACAGAGGTGGGTGAAGTCTCAACCACAAGCATGCCTCTCGAAACAAGCGACGCAGAAGCAAAGAAGGTTCTCGAAGAAACAGGACTGATAGCAGAAGAAAAACTGAGAGACCACTTCCCTGACCTACCATCAATTGAGACTCCGGCCACGACACAGCCAGTCCCAATCATGGAGCCAGCAACTGGTGGGTCGGAACCTGACGGAAACTTTGACGAGCAAGTCTTCGAGTACGCCAAGGCCCATGAAGGCGAAATGAACATCAACACCTGTGCGCGAGAGCTGAACACTTCTCCTGAACAAATCAGAACTTCTCTCGAAAGATTGCAGAGCTCCGGAAGAATCGTGATCCAGTAGCCAAGCGATAATGGAGAAGCTCGCCTTGCAAATGTCTGCTTCTGAAGAGCTCGAGCAAATGGCGGCAAAATGTGCTAACGAAGCAATCCAATTCGACAGGCAAGGGGCACGGACAAACGCGGTAACACGTTACGAACGAGCAGTCGAGATACTGCTTAAACTGTGCACACTGTATCCAGACGCACCGCAGAACAAAATCTACATGCAGCACGCCGAATCGTACAAGCGGCGCATCAAAGAACTCAAGGAACAGAACGGACACTTCGATGATGGTGATCGTTCGCCCGCAAGGCAGGCAGCGAAGCTCGAACAACTCATTATCGCTGAGAAACCGAACGTCAAGTGGGATGAGATCGCTAACCTGTATGACGCCAAGAACGCAATTGAAGAATCCATTGTCTTCCCAGTCAAGCGTCCCGACTTATTCCCACTTGGTTGGCCCAGGGGCATACTGTTTTTTGGCCCACCAGGCTGCGGAAAAACTCTCTTGGCAGCCGCCATAGCGACGGAGATAGATGCCGTATTCTACAGTGTCGACGCCGCCTCAATAATGTCCAAATGGTTAGGGGAGTCGGAAAAGAACGTTTCCGAACTCTTCGCCGCCGCGCACCAACAGGCTTCAGAAGGACAACCGGCCATCATCTTCATTGACGAAATCGACTCACTCGCAGGCGCCAGGGTAGAAGAAGTTGGCGGCGAAGTCAGAACTAGGAACCAATTTCTCAAAGAAATGGATAATGTGCTCGACAAGAGACGCCACTCACATGTATATGTGATTGGTGCCACGAACAAACCTTGGGCGTTGGACGAGCCCTTCATACGGCGCTTCCAGAAGCGAATCTACGTTCCACTTCCAGGAAGTGAGGCACGCCGCGAGATGTTCGAAATCTACGCAAGAGACATCCGGCTAGCCGATGATGTCAACGAAAATGATTTTGCTGCAATCACCGATGGTTATTCGGGCAGTGACGTCAGAGATATCTTCCAAAGTGCGCAGATGAAAGTCGCCCGCGAAGTCTTCGAGAGCAACTCGTCAAGTCAAGGCCAAGCGCGCCCGGTAACCATGGACGACATCCATGAGATCCTCGGGAAACGCAAGCCGAGTGTCTCCCTCCAAATGCTTCGACTGTACGAAAGGTGGTACGAGAGCTACAAAGCTCTGTAATGGGATGATAATTGAATGCTAGATTCCACTGATTTCAAGATCCTAGCCGAACTTGTAGAAAACGCCAAATCTTCCTTCGCTGAAATCGGCCGAAAGCTCAGCCTTCACCCAAACGTTGTCGCATACCGTGTGAACAGGCTTGAGAGAGCAGGCATAATCAAGGACTACACTACTGCCATCGACCTAGAGAAGCTGGGCGTCACGGAGCAGATTCTGGTTGGGGCTAGCTTTCCTCACGATGCCGAAAGAAACGATATCATAGAGAAGATTGCAACGATCCCTCAAACTGTGAGGGTAGTCAGCTCACTAGGGGAACCTGAAAGCCTCGTCTTCCTCGTGGGGAAGAACAAATCGGAAATCGAGACGCTCATGGCCAAGCTGAGGTCGCTGAATATCAAAATCGAATACACAGGGTCAGTAATTCGGACCTACGAAGAGGGGAGGCTGGGGAACTTATTGAAAATCCTTGCAAAGGAAAGAGAGACAAACCAAACTCAGGACGGCAAGAACGGAACGCTCACAAAGGGGGGATAACACAAATGTTTAAGCAAAGAACATCTTGGACCAAACGATTCAAAGAAGCAATACACCCGACGCCGATAAAGCAACGAATCAACGAATGCCTCTTCAAACTGAAGGTACAGCTGCGAAAGCTTGAGAGAACAGCCTACCACATGCAGCAACGGGACCAAGCCCTCTACGGGAAGTGCGTCCTAGCACTGCAAGGCAAGAACACCGAACTTGCCTCCATGTACGCAAACGAATGCGCCGAACTCCGCAAAATGGCGAAGGTAGTACTCCACAGTCAACTAGCCCTTGAACAGGTCACATTGAGGCTTGAGACCGTGGAGGAATTCGGCGAAATCGCATACACCATGCGGCCCGTTGCGAACGTGGTCAGACTGGTGAAGTCGCAACTCGAGGGCGTCCTTCCAGAAGTCTCCCTTGAGCTTTCAGAAGTCAACGAAACGCTGGAAGGTCTAGTCGTCGAGGTTGGAGAGGCATCCGAAACGTCATTCGACATATCATCTTCAAGCGAAGAGTCTCAACGGATCCTTCAAGAAGCCAACACAGTCGCAGAACAGAAAATGAAAGAACGCTTCCCAGAGCTGCCGCCCATACCAACCCACGAAGCCAGAATGTGAGCGTTCCGTTCCTCCTTTTTTCCACTTTCCTTTTCTTGGTGTTTTGACACCGCTTAGCTAGGAGCGGTGCAGCTGAATGTTTGTGCTAAGCAAGACACTGAGCATAAGTTCGTCCGATAGAAGGCAACTCATCGACATAACACGTGAAGTTGAAGAATTCGTACGTATTGGGCAAATGGCAAGTGGCCTATGCGTTATTAGCGTCCCCCATGCTACAGCAGCCATAATCGCAAACGAAAACGAGCGTGGCCTTGTCAGAGACATCCTGTCACAGATCGAACAACTATTCCCTACATCAGGAAACTATGCTCACAACGAAATTGACGACAATGCAGACGCGCATTTGGCCGCGTCGTTCTTGGGCCATTCAAAGACTTTTCCAGTAATCAATCAGAGGCTTTCCAGAGGGACATGGCAAAACATCTTCTTGGTAGAACTGGACGGCCCGCGCTCACGGCGCACAATCAACCTCCAGCTGATAGGCGAGAAGTGATTCACTCCACTGTATGTCGTATTGGATTCAAACGAAACCCAAGTCCCAGAAAGCTTGGGGGACAAGTTTTAGCTCTCGCAAACCTAATAGCCCACTAAAATTGAGCAAGCACGCAAAGGGGTGCCATAACTGGCCGAAGAGAACAATCTTACTTGGGTAATTGGAGGTCCCCAGGGTAGTGGAATCAATTCCGTTGCTGAAACCTTCACGAAAGCCTGTGCACGGGGAGGCCTTCACGTCTTCGCGAATATCGAATACCACTCGAACATCAAAGGTGAACACAGCTACTATCGGGTTCGAGCCTCGGACAGGGATGTCCAGTCCCATCTAGACTGGATCGACATGCTCGTGGCACTGGACAAGGAGACACTGTTGGGCGACCTTCACAAGGAATATCCCACACACAATGGGCACCGAAACGAAGTCAGCCCCGGCGGAGGCATCATCTACGACGCCGCCCTGAGACTTAAGCCCGAGGATATTGGCCGACCGGATGTCAACCTCTACCCCATCCCGTACATGGATATTCTGGTCGGGGCATTGAAAGAGGCGGGTCATGACAAGGAGCTGAGCAAATACCAGGTAATGACAAACACAGTGGCCTTCGGCGCCTCAGTTGCTCTTATAGACTACGATTTCGACACAGTCGCAAATACTATCCGGGAGGGATTTGCCGGCAGAAAGGCCGCTCTCGGAGAACTGAACGTCAAAGCGGCTCGACATGGATACGACTACATGAAAGAGACCTTCCCCGACGGGTTTGCCTACAAGCTGCATTCCGTACCTTCCAAAGAGAAACGAATGGTCATCAGAGGTGTCCAGGCGGTTGGCATTGCTAAATTCAAGGCAGGTTGCGGTCTTCAGACGTACTATCCGATCACTCCAGCAACTGACGAGAGCGAGTACTTGGAAAGCCGCCAGAAAGACTACAACATAGTAGTCGTCCAAACCGAAGACGAGATCTCGGCTTTCCTGATGGCAACTGGCGCGGCGCATGCGGGCGTGCGGGCGGCAACGTCCACATCCGGACCAGGCTTCTCGCTCATGGCCGAGGGACTGGGGTGGGCTGGAATAACTGAAGCTCCCGGGCCCGTGGTAATCCTCTACCAAAGAACAGGTCCGTCCACAGGTTTGCCCACCCGAACAGAGCAAGGAGACCTGCAATTTGTAATTCATGCGGGTCACGGGGAATTTCCTAGGATGGTCTTCGCACCCGGGGATGTGGTAGAATGCTTCCACGATACGTTCGAGGCGTTCAACTACGCGGAGAGGTTCCAAATGCCCGTAGTCGTATTGGCCGATAAGTACCTTGCGTCTAGCTACCGGACTGTTCCAATCTTGGACACGGGCGGATTGCGGGTTGAGAGAGGCCAGATCCTCACCGAATCCGACCTGGCGTCGAGGTCAGCTTACAGACGATATGAATTAACACCTCTAGGCGTGTCACCAAGAACCGTTCCGGGCACGCGAGGCGGTATTTTCCACACCACAGGTGACGAGCACGATGAGCTAGGCCACATCACAGAAAACTCCGAGAACAGGGTCAAGATGATGCAGAAACGCATGCGGAAACTGCAACTTGCCGCAGAGTATATCCCGGACTCGAAGAAGGTCAATTTCCTAGGTCCGCAGGAGGCCGACGTGACATTAGTTTCGTGGGGTTCAACCAAAGGACCCCTAATCGACGGTATGCAGGACCTCGAAGGAGACGCGATCCGATGCAACTTCCTCCAGGTCAGGTGCATGAGCCCGTTCCCCTCAGAGCTAGTCGCGAAGTACCTGTCAAGGGCAAAGCGGAAGGTTCTCGTTGAGAACAACTATTCGGGCCAGCTCGGAGCTCTGATCCGGGAGCATACAGGAATTGCAATGGACTACAAGGTTCTCAAGTATAATGGGCGACCGTTCTCGCAGAATGAGGTGTACGAGGGAGTCAAGGAAGCGACTCAGAACGGACTAAGAGAAGTAGTGATGGCACATGCTTGAACTAAAAGATTACAGGACGAAGGTCCACAACGACTGGTGCCCGGGCTGCGGCGACTTTGGCATTCTTAACGCTGTGCAGATGGCACTCTTCGAGCTCAAACTGGAACCGCACGAAGTCGCCATTTTCTCCGGAATAGGGTGCTCAGGGAAGACTCCTCACTTCGTCCAAACCTACGGATTTCACACCCTGCACGGACGCGTACTTCCAATTGCTACTGGAGCAAAGCTAGCGAACCAAGCGCTGACAGTGGTGGCCGTAGGCGGAGACGGGGATGGTTACGGAATAGGTGCAGGCCACTTCGTCAACACAGGAAGGCGCAACCTAGACTTCACCTATGTTGTACACAACAACGGGGTATACGGGTTGACGAAAGGCCAGGCGTCTCCAACCTTGCCCAAGGGAGTCAAGACAAAATCGATGCCAGCGCCAGCAATAGTGGAGGGCATTAATCCTCTGGCAACAGCGATCAGCGCAGGCTATACGTTTGTGGCTAGAAGCTACGCCTTGGACGTACGTCACCTGAAAGAGATACTTAAGGCTGCAATACTTCACAAGGGAAGTGCGCTTGTCGATGTTCTGCAGACATGCCCAACCTACAACGACATTAACACCAAGGAATGGTACGCGGGCGCAGACCTACCTACTAAGGCCCCGAGACTGTACAGGCTTGAGGAGACGGGTTACGACGGTGTCGTCAAGAACCCAGCTGACTCCAACGAAGTGAACCAAAAGAAAGCTCAGGCCATAGTCCGGTCCTTCGAGTGGGGTGAAAGAGTAGCTATCGGGTTATTCTACAAGATCGATGAGCCAACCTTCGAAGACATGCTAGCGAACAGAATGCCAGCCTACAAGGAAGTACCACTCGCGAAGCAGGACCTTTACCACAGGGACGTAACGCCGCTCTTTGAAGCTCTAACTTGAACCTAGCTTCTTTCCCCGCCCCTTTTCGCTACGTTTCCCGTGAACACCAGGCTCCGTAAGAGCATACGGATCCAGAATGTGGTTCAGCTGATCCTCGGTTAGCAGCCCTCTTTCAAGTACCACCTGCCTCAGCGAGACTCCCCTACGAAATGCTTCCTTTGCGACTTCTGCAGCCTTGTCATAACCGATGAACGGGTTCAAAGCCAGCGCTATGCCGGTGCTTCTTTCTAGCAGGGTTCTGCATCGCTCCTCATTCGCCTGAATGCCCGTCACAAGCCGCTCATTGAAGCTCGTGATCGCATTTCGCAGAATCAGTAGAGACTGAGTCAGGTCATAAGCGATGAGGGGCATCATAACATTCAGTTCCAACTGCCCGGCCTGGGCTGCCATCGCAACGGTCAAATCATTTCCAACCACCTCGAAGCACACCATGTTGAGCATCTCTGCCATTACGGGGTTGACCTTTCCTGGCATTATCGAAGAACCGGGCTGAACTGGCGGCAATGCTATTTCACCTATGCCCGTTGATGGTCCAGAGCTCATCAGGCGAAGATCATTCGCTATTTTCGTCAGGTCGACGCTGAGGGTGCGCAGGGCACCAGAAAGCTCGACGAAGTCAGCCATCGACTGCATGATTGCTGCCTTGTTGCGAGCCTCTTTGAACCTGAGCCCCGTATAGTTGCTCAGGTTCTCGATGGCCAGCTTGACGTACGCCGGATCCGCATTGAGGCCGGTTCCGACTGCCGTGCCGCCCAGATTCAGCTCAAGAATTTTCTGCAATGCTTCCTCTACTCTTCGCGCATCATCACCTACGATTCGCGCATAGGCAGCGAACTCCTGACCGAGGCGGATGGCTGATGCATCCTGCAAGTGAGTTCTGCCTGACTTTACAATATGGTCAAAATCCTTTGCCTTCAAGTCCAGTGATTCTTTGAGTTCCTTGAGGGCGCGGAGCAGGGGCTGGCCGAGCATCGCGCACGCGACTCGCATGAAGGTTGGGTACGTATCGTTCGTCGATTGGCCCATATTCACATGGTCGTGAGGGCTCACAAACTGGTAGTCTCCCTTCTGACCGCCAAGAATTTCGATTGCCCGGTTTGCCAAAACTTCGTTAGCATTCATGTTGTGAGATGTACCCGCACCCGCCTGGAAAACGTCGACCACAAACTGGTCTAGAAGCTGCCCCCGCAGGATCTCGTCGGCGGCCGCCACGATTGCTCGGCCGATCTTCTGATCGAGCAATCCCAGTGAGGCGTTGGCCTCAGCAGCTGCCTTCTTAACCAGCACCGTAGCGCGCACGAACTCGGGGAGCGGTTTAATCCCGCTGATCGGAAAGTTCTCGACAGCTCGCGCGGTTTCGACGCCGTAGTAAGCATCGAATGGAACTTCCTTTGGGCCAAGGGAATCCTTTTCGAGTCTAGTCTTCAGGTAGCTCACCAGCTTTTCGCAATCAGCTCAGCATGTTCATTCAAAAATAAAGGCGTTGGGCGAAGTCATCTAAACAGCTTAAAACGTAGGTTGCTCCTCAAAGGCCGATGCCACCGGATACGTTAGGGGGCATTCAGGCATCGTGGAAACTTGTCAGGACGCGCCGAAAAAGAGACACTGCGGCGAGAGGTTGGTTGGTACGGCTCCTTCGCCATGGGGTATGCTGATGTTGGAGCCGACATCTATGTAGCCATTGGACTGGTTGCTCTCTTCGCGGCAGGCGCCTCACCTCTTGCATTCCTAATCGCCTCAATAACCTACATTGCCACTGGCCTTGCGTATTCTGAGCTTGCCACGACCTACCCTTACGCTGGCGGCGCACATGTCTACGCAATGAAAGCGTTCAATGACTTGGCTGGACTTGTTGCCGGTTGGGCTGTCATGCTTGACTACACGGTCGACATGGCACTCTTCTCACTCGCATCGGCCGGCTACTTGAGTTTCTTCGTTCCCTGGATAGGCCATGGACACTGGAACGCCACTCTGCTCGGAATCAATGTCAGCGTTCCATACATCGGATTGGCAGCCGGATTCTTGGTCGCGATATTACTCATCATTAATGTAGTCGGAATCCGAGAGTCTTCATTCTTCAACGAGGTTCTAGTTTCACTCGATTTGGTTGTCGAGGCAATAGTACTCATCTTTGGCCTACTGTTGGCTTTCACCATCTCACGTTTCCTAGGCCAAGTATGGACATTCGGATCCCCATCGGTGCACACGAATATTGTGTATTCGCTGCCAAGCGTCGGTGTGCAGGAACAGAACTTCATTTACGGCATCACTATTGCAATGACATCATTCATCGGCATCGAGTCCATCGCGCAGGCTGCTGAAGAAACTCGGCGTCCCGACCGTTGGATCCCTCGTGCCAATAAGCTATCGATAGTTTCAGTTGTCATTTTCGCCGTTGGCCTATCCGCCGTCAGTATGGGTCTGATGGGGTGGCAGGAACTCGCAGGAGCACGAAATGACCCCATCAGGGCGATAGCCGCTCATATCCCGGTTATTGGAGCCTACTTGGCGCCGATAGTTGCCGCGACGGGCTTCGCGATCTGCTATGTTTCCACGAACACAGGGGTAATCGGCGTTTCACGCATCGTATTCTCAATGGGACGATTCGACCTTCTTCCACGCTGGTTCTACAAGGTTCATCCCAAATTCAAGACACCTATCAGGTCTATCGTTGTTTTTGGTGTCATAGGAATAGCCTTGGCTCTTGTTGGCGAACTGACCTTCGTTGCCGACCTCTACAATTACGGGGCACTTCTATCGTACATTTTGGTCAACGTCTGCCTCATTGTTCTCAGGAACAAGGAACCCGGTGCCTTTCGTGCGTGGAAAATTCCTGGAACATTAACTTTCAAAACGGGTCGACGAGAGCTACATGTGCCCGTCATCAGCGTTGTGGGAGCAATCTCTTGCACCATTCTGTGGCTGCTCATCCTCACGTTCCATCAAGAGGGAAGAATTCTAGGTACTGCTTGGGTAGTAATCGGCGTAATCGGCTTTGCAGCCCTGCGAAGAATGAAACGCATGCCGATTCTTACGGCTGAAACAGGGAAACGGATCCTGCCGGGCGGCTACGTCATGAATGCTTCAGTACTGGTCCGAATACCTGAAGACGAGGATGAAATCGTCGAGTCAATTCGTGGAGCATTAGACAAGCGGTTTAGAATTACCTTGTTGAATATTCTCGACCCCGCGGAACTCGGTCTGAGTACGGACCTTTTGAGTGACTACTCTCAGATTAAACAGTACCAAGCTCAAACACAAGAGGAATTGCAGTCTGTTGCGCGGAGGTTGCGGTCTGTGGGTTATGAAGCTTCGCCGAAGGTCGAGATCGGGCCTTACACAGAGGCATTGGATAAGGAAGTTCGTTCTGATAGAACTGATGTAATACTTCTCATCAAGCGCAAGACAATTCGTCGTCACATTGAGAAGGAGCGAGAGGATTCAGCGCTTGCGTTACTATCTAAATACCCTGGGAAGGTTATGATAGTAAGAAGGTCTAGATGATTGGTGCATGGTATTCTTGTCCTTCTAAACGTGGTCGTGCAGTCCCAGCAACTTGAGAAAGTAACGCAAGCCCTCGAGAAGTTTCCTGAAGTGACAGACCTCTATGAAGTAACTGGCGAGTATGATCTGGTTGCCTTAATTCATACTGAGTCAATAGTGGAATTCAGGAAGCTGACTCACAGGATATTGAGGATTGAGGGCATCAAAGGTACAAATTCCATGATAATTATTCACTCGTTGAAGAAAGACGGGAAACCGGTTGCCGAATGACGAAGCCAGTTGAGCGATCCGAGCTGGCAGTGCCGGCCAAAATCCTTATTCCGATTGGTGATCTCTTCAGCAAGGAACTGATCACTACAGCGCTTCACATTCTGTCCATATTTCAGAAGCCCATTGTCATTCTGTTTCATGTCGTCGAAGTGCCCAGCCGTACTGGAGCGTTGGAGCCGGAACCGTATCGTGAGCAGATCAAGACGGCTGATGCAAAACTCCGCGAGTTGGCGAAGTGGCTGGCTGACCAAGGCTTGATTGTTGAGACTAAAGTTGCTGTTGCTCGCAGTGCTGCTGATGGGATTATCGCAGAAACAGAGAACGAACCGTACCAGATTGTGTTCCTGATGAAGAGGCAGGCCAAGAAAGGCTGGAAACGCCTCTTCACGCGAAGTGTGACAGAGAGAGTGATCCGTTCGGTAAGCTGCTTAGTTATGACGGCCCCTCTGGAAATTGCCTGAACCACGCACGCCTTTCTTAGTAAACACTAAATACGCCGTAGCGCAGTTGCACAGCAAACTGACGAGGCGCCAGCCTATGAGTTGTTTGGGTGTTTTAGTTCCAGAGACCTAACGTAAGCGCGGCAGACCGAAAGCTACTTTGTTTGGGATCCAAGAATGAGTAAGGAAATAGGCATTACTGTGAAGAAGGCTGAAGATCTATCGGAATGGTATACTCAAGTCATCATCAAAGGAGAACTCGCTGACTACTCTTCCATGAAAGGCTTCATGGTCCTAAGACCCTACGGGTTCGCCATCTGGGAACGAATCAGACAATATCTTGATGGACGCCTGAAAGAAACCGGCCACTCCAACGCATATTTCCCATTGCTCATTCCGGAAAGCTTTCTGAAAAAGGAGACAGAACACTTCGCTGGTTTTACACCGGAAGTGTTCTGGGTAACCCAAGCTGGCACACGTGAATTATCTGAGCGCTTCGCGATCAGGCCCACCTCAGAGACCATAATATACGACTCGTATTCTAGATGGGTTCGCAGCTGGCGAGATTTACCCATACTCATCAATGTCTGGAACTCAGTTCTCAGGGCCGAGATCACAGCGACGAGGCCTTTCATCCGTACGTCTGAATTTCTATGGCAGGAAGGGCATACTGTTCATGCCACCAAAGAGGACGCGGATAAAGAAGTGATGCTAATCCTCGAAATTTACCGGCAGCTGATGGAAGAGCAGTTGGCGGTCCCCGTGCTGACAGGATACAAAAGCGAACGTGAGAAGTTCGTCGGAGCGCTGTACACAACAACACTGGAGGCGATGATGCCTGATGGAAAGGCCATCCAAATGGGAACATCGCACAACCTTGGACAGAACTTCGCAATTTCCTTTGACATCAAGTACTTAGGAAAAGACGAGGAGACTCACCACGCTTGGACCGCTTCGTGGGGAGTTTCATGGCGCCTAATCGCTGCGATGGTATTGCTGCATGGCGACGACAAGGGCTTGGTACTGCCGCCTGCAATTGCGCCCATCCAAGCAGTGATCGTCCCCATCTACTACAAGGAGACGGATGCCGCCTCAGTCACGGACAAGGCACGTCAAGTGGCCGAATTGCTCACGAAGGATGAGATACAAATCTACCTCGACTTCAGGGAACAATACACTCCTGGATGGAAATTCAACGAGTGGGAACTCAAAGGGGTGCCTTTGCGCATTGAGATAGGCCCCCGCGATGTCGAAAGACACCAGATTACAATCGTCAGGAGGGACAATTCACAACGCCTTACAGTCAACGACGAAATGACCTTGGGGGAAGTCAGGAAGCACCTTGAAGACATCCAAGCCAAGCTGTTCGGAAGAGCTAAAGCAACACTCGATGCATCCATCAGCGAATCGAATCAATACGAGGACTTCAAGAGGATTCTCGAAGAGCGAGGGGGCTTCATACGGGCTTGCTGGTGCTCCAGCACTGAGTGCGAAGACGCAATAAAGGCAGATACAGGAGCAACAATACGCACAATTCCACTCACCGCCGAAACGCCTCGGTTCAGTTGTATCAAATGCGGCAAACCTGATTCAAAAGCTGTTTACTTCGCCAAGTCCTACTGATACCCGGTTGGTCGCCTTCAGCATTAGTTACAACAACATTTAAGCAGTGCACGCTGGCTTTAGGCTTGAGGACAAGATATGTCCAAGAAGAGAAAGTCGCGCGGGCGGAGCAAGGGAGGAAAGGGGAGAAGCGAGATGATTCAGTGCACAAACTGTGGGATGGCGGTTCCGCGTGACAAGGCCAAGCGTACAACAACATGGGTATCCCTCGTTGACCCAACGCTAGCGCGAGAGTTGCGAGCACACGGTGCTTACATTGCTCGGCAGCGGGTCGTCAAGTTCTATTGCGTTTCATGCGCCGTCCATTTCGGCATATCGAAGGTTAGGTCTCGCGAAGAGAGGCGCTTCTACTAAGCAAACCTTTCTGCCAACACTCTCCCACGGATCAAGTCCTTCCTTTTCATGACATTTTCCACAGCCATCTGGAAATCGGGCCCTATCTGCTCAACCATGATTGACGCCGCGGCGCTAGCAAACAGAGCCGAGTCAACCAAGTTCCTAGCGCCACTGTAGTTGACCAGAAAGGCTCCGGCGTAGACGTCACCCGCACCTGTAGGATCAACCGCGTTAGTGCGGTAGGCAGGAATTCTGTAAAACTCGCTATTCTCAAGCACGAGTGACCCTCGCTCTGCGAGCGTGATCATGCAGACAGGCGTCCCAAATCCGCGCAAGTGCCGTAGCGCATCAATCGGGTCTTTCGCGCGAGTTATCGTTTGACTTTCAGGCTCATTGGGTTTGATGAAATCGACTAGTTCTGCGACCTTCCTGAAAGAATTTCTGTCGCAGTTGTGAATTACCTTGCCGTTTTCTTGAACCACCCGCACCAATCCCTGGGGATCTAGGAACAGCTTGCAGTTGGAAGAAGATTTCAGGAACTGCACCAGCTCCAGATCAACTTCTCCCAATATCGGCCCGAGCAGGACGTACTTGGCGTCGAGAAAATTCTCGGGTATGTTCTTCGAAGTTATCCTCTGGGCCACACCCAAAACTTCCAGCGTTCTATCGCCGCTTGTATCGTAAATGAGCCTGAAGCCCCCGGTTTCCGGGCTGGTTGCGTTGAGTTCTGTCGCAATGCCGTATCTTTTCATGTCGGACAGAAATGTGTCCAAGTAGTCCTTTCCAACTGCCCCAATTAGACCCACCTTGCTCATCCCAAGTTTTCTAGCAGCAAGGCATGCGTTGGTGCTGCACCCAGAGAGAACGCGACCCCTAGTCTTGGCGACAGGGCTCTCGATTATGTCATAAACTGGGTTTCCCACCCCGACAAGATCAAATGTCAACCCGCAGCCCTCGCGTCTGCCTGTATGTGTAGACTAGTCTCTGAACAACAGTCACATGAGATATGATCGCTACGATGACAACAGAAGCAGACAAAGCGACCGGGAGAATTGGCTGAAGTAGTGATCCGGCCAGCAGCAGAAGCAACTTCTCTTGTCTCTCGGCCAGCCCAACGGTGCAACTCTTTAACCCCCCGACCGATTCTGCCTTGGCTCTCACAAAGCTTGCCATCAGCATCCCGAATAGACCAATGAGAACCCACGGCCAATCCACAAGGCCCCCAGTTCCTATCCCCAGCAAAACTGCGAACTCAGCATACCTGTCTAAGACATGATCGTAGACGGCGCCGAATCTCGTGACATTTCCGGTCGCTCGTGCAACAGCTCCATCGAGCATGTCCACAAATCCTGACATGAGCAGTCCAGCAGCACCCAGAAGCGGAGCCTTGAACATATATGCGGCCCCAGCCGCACATGAGACTAATAGACTGGCGGTGGTTAGGTTATTCGGGGTAGCACCTAGCCTTCCCAGCCGTTTCCCGACTGGTTGCATTAGGTACTCATACTTCTCTCGTAGCGATCCGAGCAATGTTGTTCATCAGGGCCCCATGTGTGCCCAAACTTTATTGACATTTCGTGCAGTATCTGCTTGAAACCAGGTTTTTCAACCACTCAGGCGTGATCTGGGACTGATTCCGATGGGAAAGGTAGCGAAGGGACAGCAGTGCAACGTTCTTGGTTGCAACGCTACAGCGGTTCGATCTATTTCACCCGAAAAAGTCGGCCGCGCTGGCATCAACATTGGCAACGTTCGCAGGGCTTATCTCTGCAAAGTGCATTACAAGGAATACAAGAAACGATCCCGAAAGGACCGCCAAGTGGACAAATGGCGCTTCTTAGCTTAGTTTGGGTCTAAGAGAAGAGTGAGCAAGCGGGACCACAATGAGTTGATGTGGGAATGAGGCTTCTTTTGCTCCATTGTGAGAGCTTCGAATACGCAGTCCGCGAAAAAGCTGTCGACCTGCCCGAACCAGTTGCCGATGAGAACAGAAGCGGTAGATTCGAAAACATACTGGTCGCCTTTTGCACGATTGAGAAGGAAGATGAGACAAATCCCTCCCAAGTTGGAGAAGAAGGCGTCCGATCCATTGACCAGGTAGCTCAATCCGTTGGCATCAGACGGGTTCTGATCTACCCGTACGCTCACCTATCCAGCAGTCTGGCGGACAGAAACACAGCCATCCAAATCCTCACTGAGCTATCGGGTCATTTAGCTGAACTCGGTTACGAAACGCACCGAAGCCCATTTGGATACTACAAGACGTTTGGATTGAAATGCCTGGGACATCCGCTATCTGAACTTTCGAGAACGATCCGCGCCAACCAAGCCAAGTCAGAGCCGCCGCCGCTGAAAACGTTCTACAAGATTCTCGGCCTAGACGGGAAACTGTACGAGCCGGATGAATATGCCTTCAAGCCTGGCGAGAGCGAATTCCACACGCTCGTCGAGAAGGAGGCGTTGAAGAAGGGGCTTGCAGGAGGCGAACCCCGCTATCTGGAATACTGCAAGAAGTTCGGCATCGACTGGGAGAGCTTCTCAGACCAAGGCCACATGAGGTATAGCCCCGAGGGTGTAATGATATTTGACTTAATCAGCGAATACTCTTGGGATGTTGTAGCGTCGGTCGGCATTCCCATACTTCAGGTGAAAGGTACAAACATCTTCGATCTTTCTGTTCCCGCAGTGAAGGAACACGCAGCGCTCTTTGGCTCCCGCCTATATCGACTTGAGGCTGAAAACAAGAGCTTCGTAATGAGGTACGCTGCTTGCCACCAACAGTTTGCAGCAGTCAGAACTTGGTCCTTGAGTTACCGGCATCTACCGTTTGGAACGTTCGAGGTGGCAGATTCCTACCGATTGGAGCAGAGCGGAGAACTCCTTCTTTCATTTAGGTTGCGGAAACTACACATGCCCGACTGCCATGTCTACTGCAGGGATCTTGAAGAAGCGAAGGAAGTCACGCTCAGACTCCATGACAAGATCTACCAGGAGATAGCGAAGCTAGGCAGAGACTATGTCTCCGTCTACAACATTACGCAAAGCTTCCTAGAGCAGAACAAAGATTACGTAATGAAGCTGGTGAAACGTGAGGGCAAGCCAGCTCTGCTGAACTTTGTGCCCGAAGGCATATACTACTGGGTCATAAATATCGAATACCACATTATTGACGAGCTCGAAAGGCCAAGGGAAATAGCCACATTCCAGATAGACCTGGGCAACGCCACACGCTTCGGTATCTCTTTTGCTGATGAGAAAGGCGAAAGACGATTCCCCCCGATAATTCATACGGCTATCATAGGCTCCATCGAACGGTACTTGTTTACTATCTTGGACGAATGTGCAAGAGTGGAATCGCGAGGCGAAAAACCGTCATTGCCTGTTTGGCTGTCACCTACTCAAGTGAGAATAATACCGGTTAGGCCCGAGTTCCTCGAGTTTTCCACGAACGTGGCCAATGAACTTGGGCACTTGCATGTCAGGACTGACATTGACGACAGGGACGAAAGCGTCGACAAACGCGTGAGAGACGCTGAGATGAACTGGATCCCCTACATAATTGTAGTTGGCAGGAAGGAGGTTGAATCAGAAGCGGTTACCGTTCGCCGAAGGCAGGATGGGAAGCAATACTCGGCCACTCTCTCTGACCTGCAGTCACAAGTTGCTGGCTCTACCAAAGGTTATCCGTGGTTGCCGCTCAGATTGCCGATGCTGGTTAGCAAAAGGCCAGGCTACAAGCAGCTCTAACTGTGGGTCTCAAAGGCTTATATTCCCTTCAAAGACTAGTTCGCGGTCAAGGTTTGTGAGAACTGATGAGTAAGGATCAAGGTTACGGTTTTGTGATCTTCCTCATCTCAGTAATCGTTGCAGTCGCCTACTTGGCTGCATTCTTTGCCCCGTTTCTGGGGCTTCCAGCCTACTGGAAGGAGTGGGCCATCGGCATACCGGTACTGCTCTTCGTGCTGCTGGTGCTCGTGATTTCAGGCTGGATAGGGTGGACGATGCTCACGACTCCTCCGCCAGCGCCGCTTGAACCTATGACGCCACCGCCGAGCGCTTCCACAGAGGCCTCTTCAGGTTCAAGTCAAGAAGAGAAGTGAGAGCAGAAACCGACCTGACAAAGACCTGAGTTTCCTAGATCACGCTTTCCCTCGGGTAGACTTCTATTCCCTTATCGGTAATTCGGTAGGGCCTGGGTTGCCTGTCAATCTGGGTTTCGCGCATCTTCTCAACCTGTATGATTCTTTCCATTGTCTTTCCTGCAGCTATTGTCTGCATGAGAATTACACCGTGAACCAAGTACTCTTCGATCTGGAGAGCTCTTCCTCGTATTCCTACACGCCGGAGTTCTGAAGATAGGATGCAAGTTGCGCCGGTCTCTGTGAGCGCTTCTACCAAGTCTAGGACCGCTTTTCGCCGGCCGGTTTCATCGATGTACTGGAATATCAGGAGCGAGACTGGGTCTACAACAATGCGTTGTGCTCCAATTGCCTTCGCGTTGCTTCTGATGACCTCCAAGAGACTCACCAGTGAGAAGTCCTGCCTGCCAATCATGAGTTTTCCGACCCGAACTTCGCCGGGAATCGACCTGATTGGCGAAGCGTCAACGAAGTTGAATTTTCCGTCTTTTTCGGGTGCTGTGAAATCCCAGCCGAAGGCGCTCATTTCGCGAAGATAGTGACCCTTCGCTTCTTCCAAGCTAACGAAGAGTCCGTTTTCACCGTACTTGGATAGGCCGTTTGACAGAAATTGTGAACATAGGATGGTTTTTCCCGCGCCAGGCTCTCCTAGAACCAGCACTACCCTACCCTGAGGAAAACCTCCAGCCAGCATTTCGTCTAGGCCTGGAATACCAGTGGGTGTCCTAGTAACTGTCTTCTTCAAACAGGATCCTTCGGTCTGCTGATCGGCGTGGTAAATAAAGAGATAAGCAAAACAATTACCTCGAACACAACTACTTGACAACATGCCACCGCTGAGCGCCTTTGATTTGGCTTAGTCCGCGTACGTATCTCCAGCCGCCTATGCTGCGCGGATCAATAACAAGAGAATGCTTCGCGAAACTCGAACCCTTCGTTCATTTATGGCTTGCCGATGAAAGGGGTGTCGCTCTTGGATAACCGCAAGATTGACCGGTGTCTGCGAACCCGTCAGTTCGGACGATTGCGCCTGCTGCTGGACGCGTGCACATCAACTAACGATGTCGCCCGAGATCTCGCTCTGGCAGGAGCCCCTGAAGGGTACGCTATCGTTTCTGAGACTCAGACAGAGGGGCGCGGTAGGTTCGGAAGAGCTTGGCTCTCCCCCAGAGGAGGTATATGGCTCACTGCGATCCTACGACCTCCTACTCTCTTCTCCTCATTGTTATCTATTCCGTTGATTGGTGCGCTTGCGGTTGCCAGAGGGGTGAACTCGACCCTTGGGATCCGAACGAAGGTCCGTTGGCCGAACGATGTAGTTCTCGATCACCGCAAGCTCGCAGGCGTTTCGGCTGAGGGTATGTCAAGGGGAAACAGTTTGGATTTCGCGCTACTCGGTATAGGGGTCAATGCGAACTTCTCTTCCAGCCTGCTAACAGGATTCAACAAAAGCTGCACCTCACTGCTGGATGTTATCGGTCGGCCTGTGAACAGGGAATTGCTGATATGTTCAATCTTGCTCGAGTTCGAACAGTCCTATGGGCTTGTCCTGTCCGGCAACACCACTCGAGCATTAGATTTGTTGAGGGAGCATGACTGTTCTGCGGGCAGTAAAGTGAGGGTATTTCTTGGTGACGTGCAGCTTGTCGGAACTCTCACAGATCTTGTAAGTCTCACAGAAGTAAGGATAGCTAGGAAGGATTGTTCGTCAACGGTGGTTGATTCCGGTTCAGCTGACTCAGTTGAGTACCTCGCCGACTAAGGTAAGTGTATGAAACACCGGCAACGGCGATAATTGCAAGGCCCAGTCCAATAGCGATGAGTCCATTCTGGCGTTCGGGGTACATAATAGCGTAGTGGGTGATGGTGAAGTTGGCGACGCCCAGCATGGAACTTTGTGGGTTCTTTATCATCCAGTCCCACCTCCAGGCATTATTTGTGCGCGGCAAGGGCACGTCAAAGGTTTCGTCTATTTTGGAGCCGCTCTTCTGGTAGAGTATGCTCTCGTTCAGGTTCCAGAGAAGAAGAACGTCAGCTGTACTGTTTGCAACAAGGACAACGTGGAAATGCCATACGTCAGGCTCTTTTTCCGGTGACCCGTCAACTCCCCACGTCAGCATGTAGGTGTTCCCAGGAATAGTGGATGCGGGGCTAACCCAATTTTGAATTACGCCACTCGTCTCTGCTTGCCCCCAAAGCATGGCCCCTCTCCCAACGAAGACCAAGCCAAGAATGATGAACGCGATCAGGCCGTAGCGAGGCAGCCTCCTCATCGAAATCAACCAACTTTTCGGCGAGTTGGTGCCACAGACTAATAAGTGATGACAATGCTTCAATCTCGAATTGGTCGATGTCCTTGAAGGACACAGATTCACTTCTTAAGAGAAAAATCGACCAACTAAGGGAACTTCGCGAAAAAGCACTCTTAGGTGGGGGAAAGGATCGGATTGATGAACAGCACGCGAAAGGTAAACTCACCGCGCGTGAACGCTTAGAATTACTTCTTGATGCAGGAAGCTTCGTTGAAGTAGATCGGTTTGCGTTGCACCAGAGCCATAATTTCGGGATGGAAAGTCGAAGGATACTGGGTGACGGCGTTGTTACTGGCCATGGTACCGTAGACGGACGCCCCGTGTATTTGTTCGCCCACGATTTCACTGTTTTCGGGGGTTCACTTGGTGAGATCTTCGCTGTAAAGGTCTGCAAGATTATGGACCAAGCGATGAAGGTTGGAGCGCCTATCATAGGCTTGAATGATTCTGGAGGTGCACGAATTCAGGAAGGCGTAGTGAGCCTCGGCGGCTATGCGGAGATCTTCTACAGGAACGTTCTTGCAAGCGGGGTGGTTCCGCAGATTTCCGCGATAATGGGACCCTGCGCTGGCGGAGCTGTATATTCCCCCGCGCTGACGGATTTCGTAATAATGGTTGACAAGACAAGCTACATGTTCATCACTGGTCCTGACGTGATAAAGTCTGTTCTACACGAGGACGTGACATTCGAAGGCCTTGGCGGGGCCTCCGTACATAGCCAAGTTTCTGGCGTATCGCATTTCTTCGCGAAGGACGATACGTCTGCCATTCACTTGATCAAGTCGATTCTCTCCTACATCCCACAAAACAATCTAGAGGATCCGCCTGTGCTGAAGACTGGAGATGATCCTAACAGAATGGATTACGAGCTCCAGTCCATAGTTCCCTCTGATCCTGACAAGTCATACGACGTTAAGGACATTGTTGACCGTGTTCTCGACACTGGTAGCTTTCTCGAGGTGCAGGCGCAGTGGGCACCCAATCTTATGGTGGGCTTCGGGCGGCTGGACGGAAGGAGTGTTGGCCTTGTCGCTAATCAGCCTAAGCACTTTGCTGGCGCGCTGGACAACAGTTCCTCCATCAAGGCTGCCCGTTTCATAAGATTTTGCGACTCGTTCAACATACCAATTCTGACCTTCGTTGATGTTCCCGGCTTCCTGCCCGGAGTGGACCAGGAACATACTGGCATAATTAGAAACGGAGCCAAGCTGTTGTATGCTTACTGCGAGGCGTCGGTCCCGAAGCTCACCGTAATTGTACGGAAAGCCTATGGAGGCGCATACGACGTGCTGGGAAGCAAGCACATAAGGGCTGACTTCAACTTCGCGTGGCCCACGGCAGAGATTGCCGTAATGGGCCCTGAAGCTGCGATCAAGATCATCTATCGCAAAGAGCTTTCAGACTCGTCAGGCCAGCAGAGTATCCCAAAGCTGCGCGAGGAATATCGTGAGAAATTCGCGAATCCATACGTCGCAGCCGAGCGAGGATACGTGGACGACGTTATCGAACCCCAGGAGACACGCCCGCGCCTTATTCGTGCACTTGAAGCTGCACTGAACAAGCGCGAACTCCGGCCTCCCAAGAAACATGCGAACCCTCCGTTGTAACTGGGAGCGAGAGAGACAAGGCGATGACATTGGCATGGCGCGCGGGGTCGGAAACCATGGTCGGCCATACAGGTTTCCTCTTAGGCATCGTCGCGGCTGTAATGGCAATAATCCTCGCCTATGTCCAACAAAGCCAGACCTCAATGACCACGCTCACACTGTTCTCGCTGTCGCTGGCCGTTTTCCTGGTGGCCGCAGAGCAGTTTTCTGAGGCGCTAGACTTCGAAGATAAGAAACGTTACTTGCGCGCGATTAAGCTCTACAATTTGGGCGTTGTGCTTATGCTGTGGGGGCTTGCGGCATTGATGTTGCTGTTTGGGTACGTACCCCCAACCATAATACTCGTGGGGTTCTCATTCTATTGGATTCGAGAAATATTCCGGACTGTTAGACCGCTCAAAACAAAGAATATGCGTGTAAGCAGGAACCCGCATGAACCCTCGCAAACTGAACCTGACACAAGGCGCGAATTGAAATTGCAACACTAGCATTGGTCCACGCTACAGGCAGCTTCTTGGGTGCGAATCAAGGGAGGTGAGTCTCGCCAACTATGAGAGTCAAGTTACTGATTGCCAACAGAGGCGAGATTGCCCTCCGAATCATCAGAACATGCAAAAAGTTGGGTGTTCGAACGGTTCTTGTTCACTCCGACCCTGACGCAGAATCGCTACCGATCTATTACGTGACTGAAAAGTACCCCATAGGCGGGGCAACGCCCGCTGAAAGCTACCTCAGTGTCTTCAAAATCATCGACGCAGCCCTCAAAACAGGTTGCGATGGAATACATCCAGGCTATGGCTTCCTGGCCGAAGATCCCGCATTTGTCCGGGCCTGTGAGGAGAAAGGCTTGGCATTCGTTGGGCCAACCAGTTCGGCATTGGAAAAGCTCGCGAACAAGCTCACTGCCAGGCGGACAATGCACGATGCCTCTATCCCAGTAATACCCGGGTCCGACGGTCCGGTGAACGATGAAGAGGAGGCCCTGGCCGTCTGCGACAAAATCGGTTACCCAGTCGTCCTGAAAGCAGTTTATGGAGGTGGAGGACGCGGTATGCGCGTCGCGAGGTCAGGCGATGATGTCCGCCGCTTCTACAGAGTCATAAGGGTTGAATCCGCGGCGGCCTTTGGAAGGGATGAAGTCTACATCGAGAAGTTGCTCATGAACCCGCGCCATGTAGAAGTTCAAGCGGTCGCAGCCGGCAATGGGAAAATAGTGACGCTGGGTGAAAGGGAGTGCAGCATACAGCGCAGGCATCAGAAACTTCTGGAAGAGGCGCCTTCGACAGCGTTGAATGATGAGGCGCGTCAAGCCCTGAGCGACGCTGCGAAGAAGGGTCTGGCGGCAGCAGGGTATACAAACGCTGGCACAGTAGAATTTTTGCTCGACCAATTCGGGAAATTCTACTTCCTTGAAGTAAACAAGCGCCTGCAGGTTGAGCATCTCGTTACTGAACTTACAACGGGCATTGACTTGGTAGAAGAGCAGCTGAGAGTAGCGTTCGATGGAACGCTAAACCTCACCCAGAATGAGGTCAGCGTTCAGGGTTGGGCCATTAACTGCAGAATTAATGCTGAAGACCCGAGGCGAGGATTTGCTCCTTCCCCAGGTAGGATAATCCAGTTTCAGCCGCCCTCTGGACCCGGCATAAGAATCGACTCTGCACTCTACGCGGGCTACGTAGTTTCCGAATACTATGACTCAATGATCGCAAAGCTGGCAGCGTGGGGGAGGAGCAGGGCAGAAGCGATTCAACGGATGAATGTTGCACTGGATGAGTTTGAAATAGCGGGAATCGCTACAACGTTGCCTCTTCATAAGGCAATAATGCGGGATGAGAATTTCGTTCGGGGAGCATTTGATACAGCGTACCTTGATCGAGTCTTGCCGTATATGAACGCTGAGCTGGTCGAAATTGAAAAGCTAGCCGCGGCGGCGGCTGCTGTGGAAAAAATGCTGAGTCCGCATGTTCGGACAGGCGAGCGACAGGCAATCTCCGGATCAAGGTGGCGGACAATCGCCTTGGCTGAGTCCATGCGAGCGACGAGCAAGGTGGAGTTGTAGATGGTCAGCTTCAGAGTAGAGATCGATAACAAATCGTATGCACTGTCCGTAGATCGGAGCCTGGACGGTAAATTCCAGGTGAGGCTGAACGATGCTATATTTGAATGCGAGGCAGTAACAGACGAACCTACGCATTTGCTAATACGCGGGCCAAGCAGACTGATTCGCGCACGTGCGAAAATCCGACAGGGCAACAGAGTGGAGGTGTGGCTTTCTGGCCTACCATTCTCGGCAACAGTACAGACGGTGAGTCCTGCTGCAGAAGCTGTCGCGAGAGAGGAACGACCCGGAGTGATTACGGCTGAAGAGATTAGAGCAGTAATGCCAGGGCGTGTTACGAGTATTCTTGTAAGGCAGGGCGACGAGGTCGATGTTGGTACTCCGCTAATCATGATGGAGGCCATGAAGATGCAGAATGAGATCGTTTCGCCTCGACCTGGCAGAATCAAATCAATTCATGTGGAAGAGGGATCACCAGTCAAACGGGATTCAATTCTGATCGTGTTTGAACCGCTATGAGCCGAAAGCCGCTCTGGCCACGCGGAGGACAAAATCGCAGTCCTCACGCGGGTAAACATGCAAACCGCGAACGCCATTTCTGACCAAACTTGAGGCCAGTTCCAGAGCTGCTTGTTTTCCAGCCTCCTCATCAATGTCGTGCAGCGCGGATTTCACGTCGTTCGGAATCCTGATCCCGTACCGCCTCTCTATTTCCGTCGAGTCATCTCGTCCTCGCAGTGGCAGAATTCCGACCAGAACAGGAATTCGCAGGCCGTGTTCACGTGCGGCATCAAAGAACTCCAAGAAACGCATGTCAAAGACTGGCTGAGTCTGAACGAGTTCGGCTCCAGATTCTTGTCGTTCAATCAACTTCGATATTTCGGCCTCGATTTTCGCTTCATCTTTGGTGTATACGACAGACGGATCAACCCCCACAACAACGCAGAACCCTCCTGTCGGCACGATTCCGGCATCCTTCTCCAAGGACTTTATCGCGGCTATGATGTCTAAGGTTCCATGGAAGTCGTACACGTTTTTCGACAGGGTGGCCTCTTCCGCTGCGGAATACCTGTCACCGCTGACTACAAGGATATTTTGTAGGTTGGCCTCTGCTGCCGCTAGTAGTATCCCTGCTATCGCGTTCTTGTTGTAGTCGCGCGGAGTTATGTGAAAGACAGTTTCGACTCCCGTGAGATCCCTGAGCCTTAACGCCGCGTAGAAAGGGTTCATCCTATGCTTGCGAAGCCCATTACGCTCATTTGCTTTCAACTCTGGCAGACTGACTGAATCAACGACACTGGCTACTTCGAGCGTTTTCTTCACGAGCTCAGAGAGCCTAGGCGCTCTTGGAGGAAGGAATTCGGTGCTGAGCAGAGATCCCTTTTTCGAGAAAAGTTCGCTTATCTTAGTCATGCGCTTCCGCGCTGCCACGTCACGCGATCAGCTGCCTCGCCATCTCCGCCCCCCTGACAAGGCTACACAACTTCGCGTGAGCAATATCCCAAGTGCGGGTCCGAAGGCCGCAATCTGGGTTGACGTAGATTCTCTGGGGGTCCTTCAATATCTTGGTTGCATGAAGGATTCTGTCACGAATAAGTTCCGGGCTTTCCACGTCGTCAACATGAACATCTACCACTCCCAGCCCGATCTCTCGGTGGTCATCGTACTCGTTCAGCAAATCCAACTGGTCGTATGATAGACTCTTCTTTCCGTCTCGGTTGGCGAATTCCAACGCTAACTGGCTGCAGTTCCTCAAATCTGTGATGTGGGGGTAGAGAACCCGATAATCGCTGTAGCAAATGTGCACACTGAACTTGCAGTCTATCCCAGCAGTGCTCTCGTTGAAGGCCTCAACAAAAAGCGGCACCTCATCAGGTTTTGTTGTCACGGCAGGTTCGTCAAACTGGACCCAGCTTGCGCCCTCTTCAACCAAAGCCTCCAAGTTTGGACGAATAATTTCCTTCGCCACATCTAGGACGAATTCCCGCTTCGCTTCATGCTTGAGTTTCCTGAGATCGGTGTACGCGGGCGTCAAACGTTTTTGATAGAATTCATTGAATGACCACTCAGCTATCGTGTACGGTCCCGTCACGGGAACCTTGATTCCCTTCCTGGCGTACTGCTTGACGGTGAGAAACTCGTCTAGATGGTATGGCTTTCGGAATCCGACCTTGCCGACGCAGGCGGCTTTTCTGTAGTATTTATTGTCGAAGGACCGGACGTTGCCATGGAATTGAAAGCCATCAGAATTGCGGACTGGATGCTCGTACATCTCGATTCGGTTCGCTTCCCCGTCGTACACATAGTCCAGGCCCGTCGATTCCAGGAATCGCACTGAGAACATGGAGGCAAGCTTTCGGACATTCTCTTTAGCCTCGGCCGTTCTTGGACCTGCGAGCAAGGAAAGAGTCTGTGACTCCTCTTCGAAACCCGAAACCCTAACCCATTTTCTCAGATGCTCGAAATCCGATGATGTGATTTCTTTACCTCTCAGGAACGACAGCAGCCATGGTGCCTTTGGTAGACTGCCGATGTCTTGAGTAGGGAAGAGCTTGCCCATCATTCCTGCTGACTCACCAGCCTCTTTGCGGACCCGAGGAGTTGGAGTTTCTTCTCTGCCACTGTGTACGGGAGAAACTCTAGATCACAGTTGGGGCACAGGAAAAGGTCTTTCGGGTTGAGCTTCTCTGCTACGCGAGATATCAAGCTGCGGATATCCTCGGGCGATTCGAGAAGTGAATTCCTGCCGTCGACGCAGCCACAACCTATCCCTTTGTCACAGTCATGTTGTGCAACCGACTCAAGAGACGTAGAATACAAATCAAATCCGATGTAGTCAACCGTGAAATTCAGCAATTCGCCGGTTACGGGACCTGCGTCGCCGAAATAAGTGTGAAGAACAGTTACTGCTCCGGTGCCTTTGGCACAGGTATCATAGGCGTTTCTTGCGAGCACCCAGGCATCCTGTGAAGACCCTTTGTAGCATAGCTGAGGGTCATTGAATTGGACGCATCTGTAGCCTAGGGAGACGAGTTTCGCGACAGTGTCTTTGGTCGCGTGAGCCAGGTCATCAACTAGATCCGCCAGCGTTTGGTATGCGTTGTTTTGCGACATGACCGCGAACGTGAAGGGCCCGGGCAGGATGGCTTTCAGCCCGGTTTGCTCTCTGACAAGTTGACTTTGAAAATATCTGCGAAGGCCATTGCCCCGAAATGCTACCTTATCCGTCACGATGGGTTCTCTGTAGAAGGTGTTGTTATCGAACCAGCGCGCTAGGCGGCCAGGGTGTATTCCGAAGAATAGCTCAGAGAACGGCCTGAAGAGGTCCTGCCAGTTAAGCTGACCGTCTACGAGAAGGTCCAAGCCCGCTGTTCTTTGCAGGTCCAGGAGTTTTCGGACGTCTAGGTGGACGGCGTTGTCCACATCCTGTTGTGTCGCCTTGCCGCGGTCAGCGGCCCTGGTCGCCTCGACCAGCTGGTCAGACCGAGGAAATATGCCTGTCAGATGCGCCTCCACTAGACCTGCCTTCTAGACCGATTTGAAAGCGGCCCATCACCCTATTCCAATATTAATAATTTCGGTAGGCCTTAATTCCTTTAGGAATAGTCCGTTCATACGGCGAAGGGCTCAGACCGATCATCGAATTGGCTGAATGTCTCCTAGCTCGAAGACCTGAAGAAATACCGAGGCCAACGGGGCCATTCCTTGGGCAAGGCTGTTTCAAAATCAATTTGAAGCGCCATGCCAATTTTGAGTTCCTCAAGTTTGATGTTCTTTATCATCCCCGGCAGCTGCGGGCCTTCGTCAAGCTCCACTATGCCAACGGCATATGGTGCGAGTGCTTGGAACTGAGCTGGCGGAAAGTGTATTATCGTGTAGGTCAGCAGCTTGCCGTTACCCCTCAGCTCGGTCCATTCGAACTTCTCGGAGAAACAGTTCGGGCAGATACCCCGAGGAGGACATATTACTGCACCGCATCGGGTGCATTTCACTCCCATTAGCCTGCGCTGGGCGCAGAACTTGTAGAAGTTTTCGACTGTTGGCATTATGGAGCCGCTCTCATCACGAACAAACTCATCATCCGGGGGTTTGATCGCGGTTCTGGTGATTTCCAATTTCAGTCGCCCCTCCCGTACACGTGAACGACCCCAGTGGACGCTGCCCCACCGACATTCTCGGTCAGGCCTATCTCGGCAGCTGAAACTTGTCTCCGCCCCGCTTGATTGGTAAGCTGGAGGTAGATCTCGTATGCTTGGGCTATCCCTGTAGCTCCTACAGGGTGGCCTTTGGCCTTCAGTCCTCCGCTTGTGTTACAAGGGATTCTTCCGCCAATCCTGGTTTGCCCATCTTGCACGAGCTTGCCTCCCTCGCCTGGGCCACAGAACCCTAGGTCTTCGTATGCGATGATCTCAGCAATTGTGAAGCAATCATGCAACTCCGCAACATCAATGTCCTTGGGGCCCAATCGAGCCATCCCATAGGCTTGCTGTGCCGCCAGCTTGGTGACCTTCATCGTGCTGAAACTCTCACGGCCAAAAAGGCTCAGAGTATCCTGTGCTTGGCCAGAGCCTATGATGTGCACTGGAGTGTCGGTAAACTTTCTAGCCACCTCTGGCGAAGTGAGTACTAGGCAACTCGCTCCGTCTGTTCTTGGGCAGCAGTCATAGAGCTTGAGTGGCCAGGCCACCGGGTGGGACGAAAGCACGTCCTGAACGGTGATCCGCTTTTGGAAGTGTGCCTTCGGGTTCATGGCGCCATGGTCGTGGTTCTTGACCGCAACCAACGCAAGTTGTTCTTCAGTAGTTCCGTACCGGTGCATGTGATCCACTGCCATCATGCCAAAGATTCCGGGAAATGAGATTCCATGCCACTGCTCGAAAGGAAAGTCCGAGGCCATAGCTAAGATCTCCGTCACACCAGTAGTACTGAGGTGGGTCATTTTCTCAACCCCTCCGACCAGGACCACATTGAACATCCCCGAACGAATCGCGAACAGAGCACTTCTCAGGGCAACGCTCGATGACGCACATGCTCCTTCCGTTCGGAACGCTGGAATTGGCAGGAGCCCTATCCAGTCCAACAAGAGAGGCGCGACGTGCGCCTGATGCTCGTAGGATTCACTCATCATGCCCGTGAATAGTGCCTGTATATCCCGCCGAGGGTCAAGATTCGGACAACGTCCGAATGCTTCTTTCGCGGCCTCCTCAAAGAGCTCGCGAACGTACAGTCCTTCACGAACGCCGAACTTCGAAACGCCGGCTGAAACGATGCTTGCGATGGGTTCTCCGCCACGAACCAAATCCCTAAAACCCTTCCGAGATACCTCGCGGACGAATGACTGTTGCAAATAATGAACCTATTGTAACATTTGCAAGATGGGAATCGTGTCCGACAGAGTGTGATCATCTGGATTAGCTTAAATTTTGGAGGCAGTTGCTCATAGGAAAGTGGGAGGATAAGGTCTGAGAAGGGTTGCTGTGCTCGGCATCGGGATCACCCAATTGAGACGTTCGACGCCTGAGGTTTCCTACAAGGAGCTGATGTTCGAAGCGGCTATCAAAGCATACGAGGACGCTAGGGTAGACCCAAGAAAGGATGTGGAGAGTTTCGTCTGCTCTTCAGAGGATTTCTGGGAAGGAACCAGCATCTTTGATGAATACGTTCCAGACCAGATAGGCGGTGCCCTAAAACCGGTCTGCACGATATCGGCAGATGGAATGTACGGCCTCGCCACTGCATACATGCAAATATTGACTGGTCTTTTCGATGTGGTTGCCGTGGAAGCACACAGCAAGGCATCGGACATCAAGAACCTCGACTCGATATACGACCTTTCCCTCGACCCGATATACACACGTCCTCTTGGGCTCAATGCATCATTCATCGCAGGCTTAGAAATGAACAAGTTCCTGCATTCACGAGCAGCCCCCATCAGTTCCCTCAGAAGGGTAGTCGCGAAGAACAGAGGAAACGCACTCTTGAATAGCCTTGCAATGAACGGTGCGAAACTGGACCCCTATGAGCTGTCCCATTCTGAGCCGATCTCATATCCGCTCAGTAGCCACGACATTGCGCCAGTCGCTGATGGCGCTGCAGTAGCCGTTCTTGCCTCAGAGGAAGCTGCAAGGAATTTTCGAGACGACCCGGTATGGATTGCTGGAGTCGGCTGGTCATCAGACAGTCCCACCCTTGAAACGCGGGAGTGGTCCGAGGCCACCTATGCAAAACTCGCCGCCAGACAGGCCTACAAAATGGCGAGAATACAGAACCCGATGCAAGACATCCAAGTCGCTGAAATTGACGATACCTATTCATACAAAGAACTCCAGCATGCTGAGGCAATAGGCCTGGCAGGACACTCAAAGGCTCACGAGCTTCTGGAGCACGGCGACTTCGACCGTGACGGCACACTTCCTGTAAATCCGTCTGGGGGGAGCCTCGGGATGGGCAATACGCTTGAGATGAATGGCCTTGTCAGAGTCATAGAACTAGCCCTTCAACTTCGCGGAGAAGCAGGAGCTCATCAGATTCACGGTGTCCAAACAGGCGTCGCACAGTCCTGGAGAGGGTTGCCCACGACCAGTGGCGCGGTTATTGTGCTGAGCAACAAGTGAGATCAATGAACATCAAGAAACGAGTTGCAGTAGTCGGCGCCGGTATGACCAAATTCATGCGCAGGGCGCAGGAAACTGGAAAGGAATTGGCTTTCGAAGCGGTCCGGCAGGCCCTTGACTCAGCCAAGCTGCGAATTGAGGACATTGATTCAGTCAGCATGGGCAGTGCCCCAGATGCCTTTGATGGCGTACACATGAAAGGCGAGTACCTTCTCGATGGGGCAGGCGGCTGGAGGAAGCCATACTCTAGGGCCTTTGTTGGCGGAGGAACCGGCGTCTTCAGTCCCATACACGGCTGGTTTCATGTCGCCTCAGGACTATTCGACACCTGCCTTGTTGTTGCTGAGGAGAAGATGTCTAGCTGCCTACCTCACCCTCAGACCGCCTTTCTAACGATCTTTGACAACATGCTGGAGAGACCCCTCGGCCCTAACCTGATTTGGATCTTCGCGCTGGAAATGCAGCGCTATATGCACGTCCACAAGATTCCGAAGGAGCATATCGCTCAGGTGGCTGTCAAAAACAAGCGTAATGCCCTTGACCACCCATCGGCGCAGATTGCCCGGAAGGTCACCCTGCAAGACGTGTTGAGTTCAGAAGTCATGGCCTGGCCAGTGCAGAGACTTGACATAAGCCCCGTCAGCGATGGCGCATGTGCCGTCATTCTGGCATCCGAAGACGTGGCCCGGAAGATCACTGATTCACCTGTGTGGATCGATGGAGTGGGATGGAATCTTGACACAACATACTGGACTAACCGGGACTTGTACTTCCCACGATATGTTGCGAACGCCGCGCGCATGGCATATTCGATGGCAGGAATCCACAATCCCCGGAGGGAAATCGATTTCGCGGAGCCCTACGATCCCTTCGACTATAAGGAACTGCATCACATGGAGGGGCTACTGCTCTGCCGGAAGGGAGAGGCGCCAAAGCTTACAGTTGAAGGCGTCACTGAAAGAGATGGAAAGCTGCCTATCTGCCCATCCGGAGGTTTGCTTGGGGTGGGAAACCCTATCGCCGCTGCGGGAATGATGAAGATTTGTGAGCTGTTCTGGCAACTTCGCGGGGAAGCCGGGAAACGCCAAGTGCCAGGAGACGTCCGCACGGCCGTCGCACAGGCGTGGGGCGACCTCATGCAGATTGGCACAGTTGTTGTCATGCGTAGCTAGGAGAGAAAAGCAGTTTGCGGACTGAATCCGTAACTCCGCCGGGCGTCTCCCTGAAGGAAGAGGACATTGAGAAGAACAGGGTACTATCAACCGTTTATTACCCAAAGGCCGAATACGCATGGGCCACAGGCATAGCTGTTGGAAGATTCCTTTCAGAACTGAAATCCGGCAGAATTATTGGAACAAAGTGCAGCCATTGCGGCAGAATTGTCGTACCACCTCGAATGTTTTGCGAGTGGTGCTTCAAGAGAGTGGGGAAATGGGTCTACCTCCCAGACACGGGCAAGGTGAACACTTTCTCAGTGTCGTATATTTCAACTGACACGACCAGGCTGAAGACACCGATCATCCCCGCTGTGATAGAGATAGATGGAACTTCGAATGCGGGATTCCTTCATTTGCTTGGTGAGGTGAAACCTGAGGAGGTTAGGATTGGAATGCGAGTGAAGGCTGCTTGGGTGGAGCCTCGATTGCGGAAGGGCTCGATCACCGACATCAAGTATTTCGTTCCGGAGTGAGATTGAAGTTGGCTGGCGACTCACCCAGAGTGGAAGGCAATTTCCCAATATACTTCAAGTACACAGTTGGTTTGGCCGGCGAGAGATTCCTTAGAGAGATTAAGGACAAAGGCAAACTGCTCGCCAGCAGGTGTCCGACCTGCGACCTGAACTACCTGCCCCCAAGGGCCTACTGCGAAAGATGCCTGTCGGCCCTCGAAGAATACGTGGCTGTCGAGAGTGTTGGCACGGTCGACACTTTCACTGTGTGCAGGCTGGATGCTCACGGGAAAGAGATGGCTGAGCCCGTTATTGTCGCTTTCGTCAAGTTTCCTAACACCCACGGCGGACTCGTTCACAGAGTCAAGGGAGATGTCTCCATCGGCGACAAGGTCCGTGTTGTGTTCAGGGAGAAACCGAAGCGCACTGGTTCGATTCTGGACATAGAATACTTCGAAAAATCCACTTAAACTTCAGAGCTTATTTCCAGCGCTCTTTCTTCACCCGGTCGACGATGTGATCTGTAATTGTCCTAAGTGGAGTTCCTGGGCCGAAGTTTCCAGTTATTCCCCACTTTTCCAGCACTGGCTTATCCTCATCAGGGATAATTCCGCCGCCGACCAAAAGAATGTCGCTTGCTTTTTTCTCCTTGAGTGCTTTGGCTACCTTCGGGAAGGCCGTCAAGTGGGCGCCATTCAACAGACTCATGGCGACGACGTCCACGTCCTCGTCGACAGCCATCTGGGCAACCTGCTCTGGAGTCGCGAGGAGCCCTGCGTAGATTACCTCCATTCCTGCGTCGCGCAGGGCACGGCATAGAACTAGGGCGCCGCGGTCATGCCCGTATGGCTGTAAGGTTACACTTACACGAGCCCGGGCTTAGCCACAAGCACCCTGATCTTTCTCTGCTGAGTCCTGGTTGCCAGCATTTTTCTAGACATCCTACCGCTCACAGGTTGTACTTACAGTATTGAAGGCTCTTTCCATTCGCCGAAAACGCTTCTGCCGACCTCGATAATCTCGCCCAACGTAGCGTATGAGCTTACCGCCTTCAGCATTGGGTAGATGCAGTTTGAATTCCTGTCCCGGAATGATTTGCGCAATTCTTCTAGGCTTTTTCTCACGGTATTCTCGTCGCGTGTCTTTCTAACCTCGCGTAAACGTTGCGCCTGCCTTAGTCTAGCATTCTCGTCGATGCGGAGGGTCTGAATAGGTGAAGTTTCTTTCATCGCGTACTTATTGACCCCTACGACCACTCTCTCCCGGCTCTCCATTTGCCTTTGGTACCTGTAAGCTGTGTTAGCGATCTCCTTCTGAATGAAACCTTTCTTGAGTGCTTGAAGAACGCCCCCCATTCTCTCTATCCTGTCCAAATACTCGCATGTTTTTTCTTCCATTTCGTCCGTCAGCGCCTCAACGTAATATGAACCTCCTAGGGGGTCGATCACGTCCGCGACACCGGTCTCTTCTGCAATAATCTGCTGGGTTCTCAGGGCGACAAGTGCAGCGTTTTCCGTGGGCAAAGCCCAAGCTTCATCGTAGGCATTTGTGTGAAGGGACTGTGTGCCTCCCAGAACTCCAGCGAGGCCTTCGATCGCTGTCCTCACAATGTTGTTTAGCGGTTGCTGCCAAGTGAGCGAAACACCTGAAGTTTGAGTGTGAAATCTCATGAGCATTGACTTCGGATTCTTTGCGTTGTATTTCTCTTTGAGAACCGTTGCCCAGATTCTACGTGCGGCTCTAAATTTGGCTACCTCCTCGAAGAAATCCATTCCGCAGTTGAAGAAGAAGGAGAGTCGCGGAACGAAATCGTCCACGTTCAAACCAGCCTCGATTCCTAGGTCAACATACGCGAACCCGTCCGCAAGTGTGAATGCAAGTTCCTGAAGAGCGCTTGAACCTGCTTCCCGTATGTGGTAGCCGCTCACGCTGATGTAGTTCCATTGCGGCAAGTGCTTGGTCGAGTAAAGCATCATGTCTCGAATTATTCTGAGGTGAGCTTCAGGAGGGTACACCCACTCCTTCTGCGCGGCATACTCTTTCAGAATATCCGTTTGCACCGTCCCCCTAAGCTCGGACAGCGGAACGCCGCGTTTCTGGGCTGTTGCTATGTACATGCATGTGAGAACTGAGGCGGGTGCGTTGATGGTCATCGATGTGCTGACTTCATCTAGAGGAATGCCGTCGAGAATGACTTCCATGTCTTTAAGGGAGGACACTGAAACGCCGCATTTTCCAACTTCTCCTTCGGCCCGCGGGTGATCGGCATCATAGCCATACAACGTGGGCATATCGAACGCAATGCTTAGCCCAGTTTCCCCTTCACTCAGCAGGTACTTGAGCCGGGCATTTGTGTCCTCGGCGGTTCCGTACCCTGAGAACATCCGCATCGTCCACCGACGCCCCCTATACATTGATGGGTAGATTCCACGCGTATACGGGTACTCACCAGGTAGTCCGCTTCGCTCCGAATAGCTATGATATGCTACGTCGCAAGGTGTGTAGAGTCGCTTAACGTGCATGCCTGATGGGTTCTCGAATGTCACTTCACGTTCAGGTGCTTTCGCTATCCATGGTTTGACAACGCGCCTCTCCCAATCTGAGACTTTCTTCCCAAGAGATCGAATTTCCCTCGAAGAGTATGTACCCTGCCGTTGCCTCATCCTCGATAGCTTCTCTAGCCTGTCGGACCAATAGTTACGTTCCTTCTGAACCATGGCTTTCACGCGAAACTGTTTCGATGGTTCAGGAGGAATGGCGTTAATGTTCTTTTGGGTATGGTTTTTTGCTATCATGAAGCCAAGCCTAGGAGAGCAGGGAGGAACAGATATCCATGAAGAATGGAACCATTACCACCAACTCCGGCCTGCCTGTGAAGAGTGTATATCGACCTTGTGACAGCAGAATCCGGTACGAGGAGGATCTGGGAGACCCGGGTCGTTTTCCTTTCACACGTGGCATCCACCCGCAGATGCATAGGCAGCGGCTTTGGACGATGCGGCAGTACACTGGATTCGGGAGCCCTCACGAGACCAATTTGAGGTTCAAGTTTCTGATAAGGCAAGGACAGACGGGACTGAGCGTTGCATTCGACTTACCGACTCAGCTAGGCATGGATTCTGATGACCCAAGAGCAGAAGGTGAAGTTGGCCGCGTCGGTGTCCCAGTGTGCTCCGTGGAAGATATAGCTGACCTATTTTCCGGAATAGACCTGTCCAAAATCAGCACATCGATGACCATCAACGCAACGGCCTCCATCATATTAGCCATGTATGTTACAGTTGCCGAATCGCGGGACGCCGCGCCAGGCATGCTACGGGGAACGACTCAAAACGATATTCTCAAGGAGTTCATCGCACGGAACACGTTCATCTTTCCACCTCGACCATCGCTCAAAATTGCAGTCGATATTATCGAATACTGTGCGAAGAGGATGAGACATTGGTACCCGATCAGCATAAGCGGATACCACATCAGAGAGGCGGGGGCAACCGCAATTCAGGAGTTGGCTTACACTTTCGCAGACGGAAAAGAGTATGTCAAAGAATGCTTGGAGCGGAGACTCAAAGTAGACCAATTCGCTCCACGCTTGTCATTCTTTTTCGCCTGCCAGAACGAGTTTCTTGAAGAAGTCGCCAAATTCCGCGCAGCCAGAAGAATCTGGGCGCGAATCATGAAAGAAGAGTTTCATGCCAGAAATCCCCAATCCATGATGTTGCGTTTTCATGCACAAACGAGCGGCGAGACTCTGACCGCACAGCAGCCTCAGAACAATGTGGTGAGAGTGGCAATCCAAGC
>CAZYOZ010000001.1:93196-94928 GCA_964649235.1 uncultured Candidatus Bathyarchaeia archaeon | reverse complement strand
GGAATCATCGGGGCTGGAGCGATCGGCTTTCGAGTTGCCGAGATAGCCAAGGCTTTCAAAATGAAGATTCTCGCTTTCGACATAAAGCCAGACATGAAGAAAGCGGATCAAGTCGGAATGGCTTACGTTGACCTCGAGAGGTTGCTGAGAGAAAGCGACATTGTAAGCGTGCACGTTACTCTAACATCGGAAACGAAAAGACTGATAGGGAAAAGCGAAATAGACGCGATGAAAGACGGCGCCGTCATCATAAACACCGCGCAGGGCGGAGTAATAGACGAAAAGGCTCTGGTTGACGCACTGAAATCCGGAAAATTATCTTACGCCGGGCTAGATGTTCTCGAAGACGAACCTCCCGCAAAGGATAATCCGCTATTCAAACTCGATAATACAGTTCTCTCTCCGCACAACGGATTCCATACAGTCGAAGCGGTGAAGCGATGCACTGACATTTGCATCGATAACGTCGCCAAGTTCGTCGAGGGGCGGCTGCAAAATACTTGCGAATTCTCATGAGCTGTCTCGAGGGAGCGCAGGCGTATATGGAGTAAATAGGGATTCGATATATGATGCGAAAGCATAGCGGATAAGTGAGGTGAAGAATTGACTAAAGAACCATCTCGCAGAGGATTCCTCAAAACTGTTGGGGCTGGCGTTGGTGGCTTAGTTATTGGAGCTGTGGCGGGCTCGATGGCTGCACCGCTCGTTTCTCCTCCGCCCAAAGCAAAATTCGCTGAGACTCCTGGATCAGGAACAAAGGTCATACATGGAATGGACGCCGCTTATCCGCCGTTTACGGAAATCGATCCTACTGGCAAAGCGGTTGGGTTCGAGATAGACGTCCTTGATTGGATCGCGAACAAATATGGTTGGGAAGTCGAGCACAAGCCTTGGGAATGGGGCGCGATAATAACTGCGCTACTCGCAGGCGATCTCGATTTTGTCGCTTCCGGAATGACGCACACGGCGGCGAGAGCCGAAAAGGTCTGGTTCACAATCCCCTATTACACATACATCCACCAGCTTCTAGTGCTGGCAACAGAAACTCGAACTAGAGATGAGGTGTTGAACTCCGGCGAGTACATTGCTGTCCAGTTGGGAGCCACATCAGACAGTTGGGCTGAAGAATTGTTGAAGAAAGGTTACAAGTTCCAGAAGCTCGGGCTGGACTCCTATGAACTCGCATTTAGAGCCGTGCTGGACGGTCGGGCGGTCGGTGTCATAAGCGACAGCGCCTTCACTGTACCGTTCTTCAAGAAAGAGCCAGAAATGGGAGCAACATTCAAGCAGCTCTCCACGATCGGAGGAGATTTCGCGTATGCCTACGCAACTAGGGTCGAGGACTACGGGTTGAGAAACGCATTCAACCACGCGCTGGAGGAGATAATGGCGCTACCCCTCTGGAATGACCTCAAGGACAAATGGCAGATCTGAGGCTCAGGCGCTTTTCTTAAATCCGCTTGAGCCGGAGATTTTTTGTCGGATAACTGCAGGGTTCCAAAGCAATGACCACAGTCTGGGAGTTTATTCCCTATATCATGTCAGGGATTTCTTGGACACTTGGTTTGGTCGGTGGGGGCCTTGCAATAGGGTTCGCAATCGGCCTTCCCATCTCCATAGGACAAACTTACGGTAGCAAAGAGATGAAGTCGCTACTGGATGCCTACGTGTGGTTTTTCAGAAGTCTGCCTCTTCTGGTGCTCCTGTTCCTATTTTATTGGGGGATCTTTCC
>CAZYOZ010000001.1:87845-93096 GCA_964649235.1 uncultured Candidatus Bathyarchaeia archaeon | reverse complement strand
TCAGCCATCACATTCGCCTTGGGCGTACTCGAAATATTAACCAGAACCAGATACGTCGTCATGGCTACCCATGAGCCGCTGCTTCCCTACTTCTTCGCAGGCGGGCTTTTCATAGTGCTCACCTACGCGGGCACCAAGGCCGTCAGCGTGGTCTACGAGAAGACAAAGATACCTGGATTGATCGGGAGGATGTGAAATGTCTAGCGAGACTCCAGTCCTGAGAGCTGAAGATTTGCACAAGAGTTATGGTGACAGCAAAGTGTTGAACGGAGTCTCCTTTGAAATAGAGAGAGGGCAGATCAAAGTCGTTTGTGGACCGAGCGGTTCGGGAAAGAGCACTCTCCTGCGCTGTTTGAATCTGTTAACCTGGCCTGACAAAGGACGAGTATGGCTCGAAGGTGAGGAAATTACCGATCCAACGAAGGATGTAAACAAGCTAAGACAGAAAATAGGATTCGTGTTTCAAGAGTTCAATCTCTTCAATCATCTCACCGCCCAGAAGAACGTCAGCATCGCCCTAGAGAAGGTCAAGAAGATGAGGAAAGATGAAGCCACAAAGCTCGCGCTAAGCGAACTGAAGAGAGTGAATCTCGAGGACGTCGCACACAAATATCCCGCAGAGCTTTCAGGAGGGCAGAAGCAGAGAGTCGCCATAGCCAGAGCTCTAGCTATGAACCCCGTCATAATGTTCTACGACGAACCTACCTCTGCTCTGGACCCTCAGTTGATCGGTGAAGTGTTGGATGTGATGAAGAAGCTTGCTCAGGAGAGATTGACCAGCATTGTAGTTACCCACGAGATTGGGTTCGCTCGTTCCGTCGCAGATGAGATAATGTTCATGGGAGAAGGAACCATACTGGAACGAGGGCCGCCTGATCAGATCATCTCAAACCCGAAACACGAAACAGTAAAGCAATTTTTCAAACGCATCAACGAACTTTACAGGAGAGAAGAGCGATAGCCTTCTGGGATGAGTTTCTGCCAAAAATTCTCAATGGAACGGTTGTTACGCTTGAGCTGCTGGCGGTATCCATTCCGCTGGGCGTCATTTTAGCCATCGCGCTGGCGGTGGCACGAGTCTACGGAAACAGACCTCTCTCCCTTCTTGGAACCGGCGTCGTGGGCCTCTTCCGAGGGTTCCCAGCAATAGTCACGCTGCTCATCATTTTCTTCGCACTTCCTCAAGTGGACATATTCTTCTCTCCCTACTGGTCCGCGGTCATTGGATTCATACTTGTTACCGGCGCTTACCAGTCAGAATATGTCAGGGGGGCTATACAGTCCATTGACGTGGGTCAATCCTTGGCGGCCCGGGCGGTGGGAATGAGCAAGTTCAACGAGGTCAGCCATGTAATTCTTCCACAGGCCATCAGGATTGCCCTCCCAGGGATCTCAAACGAGATCATATACCTAGTATTGTATTCCTCCCTAGCATCCTATATCGGAGTTGAAGAGATATTCGCAGTCGCACGACACTTCAATTCGCTCCAGTTCAGGCCGATCGAAATCTTTCTGACCGCTGGATTAATTTACGCAGCCATGGCCACCCTGTGCTTTGCAGGTTTCAGAATTCTCGAAAACAAACTCCGAATCCCCGGCTTGGAAGTGGTCCGTTGAGCCGCCTCGACGCTGTCCTTAGGAGCTGAACTGGTTGCATCTAACCAACGAGGAAGAACGAATACTCAGGGGAGACTACGGGGAAGGATCCCAGAAGGCAATGGAACTACTTGTCGCGATCGGCGAGGCATTCGATGCCGGGAGGATGATACCCGTAGCGCGTGCACATGCTGCTTCGAGCGGGCAAGAAGGCGACTTGTATTTTGTTGAGATGCTCGCGATGGGCGGCGCCGTTTGCAAGATACCGACGACCACAAACCCCATCGCAGATTTCGAGTATTTTCAAGGAATCCTTAACATCGCCGACGAAGCCGACGAGGCGTCGGTAGCTTGGAAGACCAAGAACTACTACAAGCAGATCGGAGCTGTCATGAGCCAATCCTGCATTCCGTATCTTGCAGAGAATATTCCTGAATATGGCGAGCATGTCGCCTTCTCTGAATCCAGCGCCACGCCCTATGTGAACTCTGTTATTGGAGCCTTAACAAATCGCGAATCGATCCAAACAGCGTTGGCAGCTGGCGTTATTGGTAAGACACCTGAATTTGGGTTGCATCTTAACGAAAATCGCAAGGGCAATGTACTGGTCAAAGTTGAAACAGATCTTAAGGATGGCTATAGTTACTCGCTTTTGGGCCAGTACGTCGGAAAGAAAGTTGGCTACGGCATTCCCGTCCTTGTTGGCATTGAAAAGCGTCCCTCAATAGACCAATACATCAACCTATGCGCCATGATGAACGTCACTGGTGCTATACCGATGTTTCACATCCCAGGCTTCACTGTCGAAGCGAAAACTGTTGAAGAAGCATTCGGCGGGAACGAACCGGAAGACAAGATCACTGTAACAGAAGAAGAACTTTCGCAGACTCATAAGGACCTGCAAAGCGCTACGGGCGACGTATCTGTCGTGATACTTGGCTGTCCTCACTACAACCTAGATCAAATTGGCGAGGCAGCAAAACTGTTGAAAGGACGGAGAATCCGGGACGGCGTTTCTTTCTGGATTAACACGTCGGCCACAACCAAGCTGCTTGCGGAGAGAGCTGGCCACGTGAAGACCATAGAAGATGCTGGGGCCAGGGTGATCGTTGACACTTGCATTGACATGTTTTGCTGGAATAACCTCAGAGGAAAGACAGGAATGACTGACTCACCGAAGTGTGCATACTACAGAAGGTTCGGTCCAGTTCGCGTTGGAAGTATAGCAGAGTGCGTAAGAGGTGCGACTACCGAGAAAAGTCCGTGATGTGAGTTTTGGAAATCACACTAAAATGCCACAAACTCGCGAAAGGTTACGCGCAGGGCGAGGCTCTCGTTTCGAAGGACCCTATCTGCTTCTACCTAGTCGACCCGAAGACAGGCAACGTGAGAGAGAAGGGCCATCAACTGGAAGGCAAGACGGTTACAAGCAAGGTTCTAGTCTTCCCTTCAGGGAAGGCAAGTTCTGCAGTCCAGATGGACGGCCTCGTCAAGTTGATTTCGAATAAGGCTGCACCAACCGCTATGATCGTGACGGGCGCCGAACCCGTACTCGTGGGTAGCGCAGTACTCACCAGAATCCCCCTAGTCGACAGACTGGAAAAGGACCCATTCGAAATCATTCGCACGGGCGACTTCGTAACGGTGGACGCAGACAAAGGAATAGTAGTTGTGGCGCGCACATAGCTGTCGCATGCTTCAAGGGCTTGGTCACGATTGAGCTTGGAACGCTACCTAGAACTGAACGGAAAATACCTGCAGGAAGCAGAGCAGATGATTGAAAAGGGGGACTTTGTGCAGGCATCGGAAAAGCTCTGGGGTGCCACTGCTGAGATCATTAAGGCTGTGGCCGCAAAACGCGGAGTAAGCCTCGGGACGCATAGGAGCCTGGGGGAATTTGTGACCACACTTCAGAAGGAGAATCCCACATGGGATCTGATCGTAGACTATCAGGTAGCCAACTCACTCCACATGAATTTTTATGAAGACCACCTTCCAAAGGATCATGTTCTCAAGGCGGCAGAAATCGTGAAGGATTTCGTTCAGCGACTAAGAACGTTGATCTAATCCTTAGCCGCCAGAATGAATTGAAAGAAAAAACAAGCTGCAGGGTCTCGGCTGCTTCCTGTCATCGGTTCCTTTGCCCAGGCTCGCTGCTCCATTCTGCGCCTGCCCGATAACTACCGTCCCATGCTGGTTCAAAGTTCTTGCCAATCTTCAGCTGTTCTTAGTTCGGTGATAGTGTTGCTGAAGATATGGGAAAGGTCCGCAGAATCCCAACGTCAAACGGTGAGAGTACCGCAACTTTCCGTTGTAGGTCAGGCTATTCTTGAGCGTGCCAAGACTCTTGATGAACTCAGAGAGGCCGTCCTCTCGGTATTCGTCGAGATTACGGGCACAGGAGGCGCGATACCGGTCCCGTACCTGAAGAACCAAGTCGACGAATCTTCCAGCCATGTGCTGCAAATGGCCATAGAGTCGTTGATCGAAGAGGGGCTCGTAATCCAGCTGGATGGAATGGGCGACGGAGCACTCAAGCTGACAGCCAAAGGCGCATTGAGGCTGTGGTTCTGGGACTGGAACAACCCGACAAGAAACGATCAGAGGCAGCCAATCGAGGTCAAAGCGTCAATTCGCCATCAAGCCAAACCTCGCAGAAGCCTAGCCTAACAGGCCAACATGCGCACCGCGTCTTTGTGGGAATTGTGCGGCCGTTCATCCACAATCCTTGACTCATCCTATCTCTCATCAGTACGCAAAGTGCCTAGGCTCCGTGCGCCTAAGCCTCGACACAGCAGTTTAGGGGTGGTTAACGGATTCTGTGAACTTCTCATAAGATGATATGCGAGGGCACGTTACCGGGTAGACAAACGCCAGAGAGGCACAGACACACGGCCGCACTTATCGGCTCATGAACCCTGCTTACCCACAACGAAAAGCTCATCTGCCGAACTCCGTCACCCAACACAAACTTGACAGAACTGGTTGGCGAAAATCTATGTTAAGGAGCTTCAAAGTTGAATCGGCGCGAGCATAGTTGCACAGGAACCCTTGCAAGGCCGCACAGTCGATTCTCTGACAAGTTAGCGTTCCTGCTGAACAACTCCGTTAGAAGATACCTTAGCCCGCCCGAGAGGCTTCTGTCCAAACTGGATATCGGCCCTCGGGATGTTGTTTTGGACTTCGGATGCGGGCCGGGATTCTACACAGTCGCCATCGCCAGAATGGCCGGGAAAGCGATTGGCGTTGACGTCTCTCAGAGGATGCTGGAGAAAGCCAGAGAACATGTCCAAAGAAACCGAGTCTCCGTCGAATTCTTGGAAAGCGATGGAAGGGAGATTAGGCTGGCAGATGCAAGCGTGAACCTCATAATACTGGGCCACGTCTTCCACGAAATTGAAGACAGGCCTCGAGTGCTTCGCGAGTTCTCTCGGATCCTTAAACCCCTAGGCAGGCTTGCTATCATTGAGAGAACTCAGCGGGGCAAGTTGCTGGCCGGGTTTGGACCTCCAATCATCAGCGAAGCTGAAGTGGTCCAAGAAGTGACCCAAGCGGGATTCACGCTTGCAAATACAATACCGCACGGCAAGGATTCAATCATTGTTGGTCGAAAGCCTGGCTCAGCGGACGATTAGTTATATCATCAGTCTATAGT
>CAZYOZ010000001.1:0-87835 GCA_964649235.1 uncultured Candidatus Bathyarchaeia archaeon | reverse complement strand
TAGTAGTATTGGGTATGATAGCGCGTTTTTGGCGCGGGGTTACACACAAGGCCAAGGCAGACCAATATTTCGACTATCTGATGAGAACAGGCATCAAGGACTATCAATCGACACAGGGAAATCGCGGTGTTTACGTGCTCCGACGCTTCAGCGGTGACAGAGCCGAATTTCTGTTAATGACCCTCTGGGAGTCTTTCGACGCAATCAAGAAGTTCGCGGGGCCTGACGTTGAGAGAGCAGTGTACTATCCAGAGGACAAGGATTTCCTGCTCGAACTTGAACCAACCGTTATGCATTACGAAGTCTTAGCACAGCGCTAGAGAAACCGATACTGCCCCACGCTGGCGACCAGAGAGACGGTAGGCGCTCGCCTGTTTAATACCATCACTGGGATATGTGAATTCGGATAGCCTTGGCGGAACCTGAAGTCCTAGATTTCCTTATCGCGATTAGGTCGCTCATGACGGTTGGGCGCTTCAGCGTATACAAGTGTCATTTTCGTGAAGACGTGGCACAGCACTCCTACCTCACCTCAATGTATGCCATGATTCTGGCTGATCTCGAGCAGCAAAAGGGCATCAGAGTTGATGTTGAACGCCTGCTTAGAATGGCTCTCCTGCATGATGCCGAGGAGGCGCGAACGGGCGACGTTCATCACCCTTTCAAGCATCAGGACCCTGCGTTCGCGGATTCATTGGACAGCCGGGCTCTCGCATGGTTTGAGGCACTGATGGGTGGGTTACCCAAAGACCTCGCCACGAATTACATCTCTTACCGCAAAGCGAGCCGCGACCTGTCAACCACAGAGTCAAAGATCCTGAAAGCAGCTGACAAGGTCGAGGCGTTACTCTGGGCTTACGAGGAATACTTGCTTGGAAACGAACATGTGCGGGGCGCCAAAATAGTGGAAGACATCCTCTCCAAGCTGGATGGGATCGACCTCGCAAGCGTTAAACCCATCGTGTCTGAAACCCGAAAAAGAATCAGCTCGACATAACTGTCAGACTCGGGCAAGTCCACAGTTCCTTGCTACTCCAGCTTTCTCTTCATGAAGAGCGCCACCTCACCGCTCTTCACGTCGGCGTTCGTGTAGTATGAGAGATCAATACCATCGAGCTCAAAACCCGCTTTTCGGTAGAACTCGATTGCTGGCACGTTCGTGTTCTGGGTTTCGCAGACGATGATTCTCAGGCCGACCGCTTTAGCCTCGCCAGCTAAGGTCTCGACGAGCTGTCTGCCAACCCCCATTCTTCTGTGGCTCTCCGCTACCCCCAACTCCCACACCCACAGAGTCCTGTTCCAGTCTCTCCGCTCAGCAATAGCGACCCCAACCAGTTGACCCCCACAATAAGCCGCAAACGATAGCTTCTGCCGAACGACTTGCTGGAAATGTTCAATTTCGTCATGGCGGATAGGAAAATTCTTGACATATGGCTCACCCAAATCAACCAGCTTGGCAGAAATTACAACTTGGTCGCGCCCTTCCATCTTCTCAACCGCGTATTTGCGATTCGAGACATAGCCTGTCATAACTCGCTTCAGATCGTCAAGGGTGATGCTCTCTAATCTACCAATCTCGATAACACTCATCGCCCATCAATATCCAATCGTGTAAAGCGTGATGAAAACTCAGCGCAAGCTCAACGGCACTGGCACTCATGCGGCCATTACTTCTCTTGCTAACTGGCAAGCAATGAAGCGTTCACGAATTGCTTGCTCTCAGCTCGTTTCAAGCTCCGCCAACATTTCGACGGCACTCCTCACGAATCCTGCACACTTTTCTTGGAAGACATTGGACCTTCGAGCTTTTTCCAGTTCTTCGGGGTTTGAAAGGTCGTACCCAATGAGCTCTCGGCACATAACCGTTCCGTGCTTCTCTTCGAAGCGCTTGTACAAGTTGTGAGCGAGCTCGTAGGCTTTCAGCCGCTTTTCCAGCGAGGATTCGTTTGTTCCATGCTTGACGCCCAAAGCCATCACGGCACCGGTCAGCGCTCCGCAGACGGAACCGGATCTTCCTATTCCTCCACCAAACGCTGTGGCCAGTTTTGGCACAAGCTCATTTTTCCCATTCCAATGTTCAAACATCGTCAGCAGCACGCTCTGCGCGCAATTGTAACCGCCCAAGAAGTGAGCGGCCGCTCGTTCGCTAAGGACCATCTTCTCGTTCAACCCAATCGGACACGTCTGCTGGTTCGTGCCTCTTAGGCCTACCCGAGAATTTTCTCAAATGGCGCGGAGAGCACAACGTTTCTTCGGTTTTTGCTCATGAAGGAACAAGGGAATTTGGGCAGTCTCATGTTGCGGATTTTCCTCGCGTGAGATTTCCTGGGAACCTTAATATCAGCAGGCCTCGGCAGATGAAACAGTGGGAGGTGCGGGTATGGAGCACACGATGTTGTTTTGGAAGTTCTGCCCGTACCTCGGTTTCCGTTAGGTTAGGCAGAGCCTAGCTTCCATTTTTCTTCAGTTTGGTGGAGCTCACTCTAGAGTGGGTTCCAGAATGAAAATGCCAGAAGTGAATGAGCATAGTGTCAACAAGAGAGTTGGCGTCCGCCCGAAGCTTCTGGAAACGAAAGGAGCATCGGGCTGGGCGAAGAAGCCGATACATCGAGGTGAAAGAGGTCAACCTCGAAACCGTCCGAGCGGACGCTATCGAGAACGGGCTCGAGGACGAAGTTGTGACGGTTCTGGCAACTGGAAAGGAAGCTGAAGTCTACTTGGGCCTCTGGAAGGGCTTACCTCTCGCCCTGAAAGTCTTCAGGTTTCACAGAACACCGCACAAAAAGAAATCCGTAATTGGCTACGCCCCAGACCTAGTAGGCGCGGTGGCGGCCAGAGAATTCACAATCCTGCAGAAAGCATACCGTGCGGGTGTTCCGGTTCCAACTCCAGCAAGGCGGGTTGACAACATGTTCACAATGAGATTCCTGGGGGACAGCACCAAGGCACCGCTACTCAAGGATGCAGCCCTACAGAACCCTGAAGCAGCCGCGAAGCAGGCTTTGATGCTTGTCGAGAAGCTTCTCGACGCCTGCATCGTCCACGGCGACTTATCAGAATACAACCTTGTATGCTGGGAGCAACGACTTTTCTTGATCGATTTTCCTCAAGCTGTTGACTTCTCATCAAGGGTAAACAGGCACATTGTGGCCGAAAATGCGAAACCTCTCCTATTGCGCGACCTTAGCAATCTGGCTAACTATTTCGCGAGGTTTGGCGTTGAAATAGATGCGGGCGACGAGTTCGCAAGGTTATTGCCCAAGCTTCAATTCTGAGAGCAAGCAACTTCAAGCGGAGACTCTGGTTATGGAAACGATCAAAGTTGCACCCATCAAACCGGCCATCACTCTTGACTTGCTCGACAGAATTGACATTCGCGTCGGAAGAATAGAGCTCGTGGAAGACGTGAAAGGATCCGACAAGCTGGTAAAACTGACTGTTGACTTCGGCGATCACAAGAGAAACATCCTTGTGGGAATGAAAAAAGAGCGTCAAAACCCGAGAGAAATCGAAGGAAAACAAGCTCTGTTCGTCGCTAATCTAGAACCGAAGAAGATTATGGGTGAAATTTCCGAGGGCATGCTATTTGACATTGGCTACAGGGACGGAATTACGCCCGTCTTGGCAGTACCCGAAAAGCCTGTGCCCAACGGCACACGCGCACGATAGCCGTTATCCCAAAGTAAGATAATTTCATTGATTCGCGGCCAATGTCTCCTTGAAGAGCAACGATCTGAGTTAGTCTTAAACACCATCAGCCTCAAACAATAGCGAGGTTTTGGCGTGCCAGTCTATTTTGGCTTGTACCGCGTCAATTTCAACATTCCACCGCCGCCAACTCCGCAGGATGCCGTGAGAATGTACGAGGGGTTCGCAGCACTGATAAGAAGCCAGATGCAAGCAGGCATCCTGAAGGAAGCCCACGGCTTCGTCGATTCCTCCGGAAACGGCTATTTCATCACCGGCGACGTCTCTGACGAAGTGCTCTATGAAGCGTTGGCCATGTGGGCGCCCTTCGTGTCCTTCGAGCTCCACAGAACCATCCCCTACCCGAAGGCCATAGATTTGGTCGTAAGCGCGGCGAAGAAAGTCGCAGAACAACGCTAGGACCGTGACTTAGCCGCACAACCTCCTCCCTTTTTCTTGGATTCCGCCCTCTAGCAGCCCAGCCCTCGTTGGTTCAAAGAGGGGTCGAGATCCTAGAGAAGCTGCAGGAAGCTGAGGGCACGGAAGACTCCAGCACCGATGATCAACGCGGCGCCTATGTCGCCGAACATTATCGCTGCGGTATTCTTCCATCCCAACTCTCTCCCTAGCACGCTCATTGTTGCCACGCAGGGGAAATAGAGCGTCACAACAAGCGCGAAGACGAAGAGCTGGGTGGGTGACATGAAGACGGCCAGGTTGCGTGCGGAAACACCGTACTCCATTACGGCAAGCGCAACCAGAAGCTGAAGCGTCAGTTCCTTTCGAAGAATGCCGAGCAACAGGGCGATTCCCGCAACGGGAGGTAACCCTAGAATAGCAAACAGGGTGGGGCCGGAAGCGTCCGAAAGCGCCTTGAGGAATCCAAGTTCGTAGAGCCCTCCCAAGAAGAGGCTTCCCAACGTGACAATTGGGAAGGCAACTAGGACGAAGGCCCTAAACCTGAACCAAGTCTTCCTCATGATTGAACCAAATGAAGGGACGCGGAATGGAAACATCTCCATGACTAATCCAGTCGACTCGCCCGGAAGGATTAGGTTCAAGGCTTTCCCGATGGCACCGATTACAGCCAAGTCGATGAGAAAAACCGCAAACGCCCACTCCCACCCGACCAAGTAAGCGACCGCCCCTAAGACTACAGCAATTCTTGCGCTGCAAGGAGTCAACGTGATGAGCGTAGATGCAAGTAGGCGCTCCCGCCGCGTGGATAGAACTCGCGTGCCCATGATTGCAGGTACGTTACATCCGAGTCCCATGATCAGTGGGATTATTGATCTTCCGTGCAGACCAAGCTTGCGCATTATGCTGTCTGTCACATACGCTATGTTCCCGAGGTAGCCCGTGTCCTCAAGAAGCGCCAGGACAATGTAGAAAGTCAGAACAAAGGGGACGCCAACGGAGAGTGCGGCAAGTATACCTCCGTCGAAACCCCATAGCAGTATCCTGGCCACGGTTTCGTTTCTGAGAACCGAGTACGCCACCAACCGCAAGGCCGGCGAAACAGAGGACCCCCAGAAACCTCCAATGAGATCGCTCAGAAGGCCGCCGACAATAAACATGAAAGCGAAGACGCCGATGACGACGCCGAACATCAAGGGGATGGCTGTTGGAGGCCAAACAGCGTAGTGACGCCCTAGAAGAATTGCTCCTTCACGCAGCTTGATCGGCCTAATGACGTCTTCCGCAATCTGGTGCGCTACCCGCTGTCTCTCCCTAGTGAAAACCAACTGAGCGTCTTGATTTTCCTTTATCTCAATCGCGGCTCGCAACGTACGGGCAAGTTCAGCAACCTTCCGCCCTTCGGGTGTCTGCTGTAATGCTGCCTCCATGTCCCCATCTCCTTCAATCAAACGCGACTGAAATCTAGGAGGCAGCGTCCCCGCTTGAGCGAACTTGAATGAGTCTTGCAAGGCATCAGTGAATCCCTCGATCAGCTCGGAGTATGCGTATTCAAACCGAACCTTCCTTGGCCGGGAGCCGAGTGGTCTAGCGACCACGGCGATCACAGCATCCAGGAGTTGCTTCATGCCCTGCCCAGTGATGGCAACCGTCGGAACTACAGGTACGCCTAGGATCTGTTCAAGTTTCATGTTATCTATGGCAATTCCTTTGCGTGCGGCAGAGTCAACAAGGTTCAGTGCAATGACAAGCGGGAGGTCTAGATCGATCAGTTGCAGAACTTGGTAGAGATTTCTCTCTAGGTTAGTTGCGTCAACAACGACTATGATGGCGTCAAAGTGCTCGAAAAGAAGGGCTTCTTTAGCGACACGCTGGTCCTCGGAGACCGGATCAAGGCCGTAGGTTCCAGGTAAATCGACTACGGCCAGTCTGCGGTTCTTGTATTTGGCAATTCCAATGTTGAGTTCCACGGTCTTGCCCGGGTAATTTGCTGTGATAGCCGTGAGTCCCGTCAAGCGATTAAAGACCGCGCTCTTTCCAACGTTCGGATTACCCACGAGAGCAATCCGGAAATCTGCATGAACGCCTGCTGGGACTGGGGTCTCGTGGCAGGACAATTCAGGCAGATCCCAATTGTCAGGTTCTCCTGACTCGAATCGAGCAGGTTACCTGTTGGCCGAGGGCGTACCGCGAACCGCGCACATTCACTATAACGGGGCCATTGAACGGCGCCTTCTCCTCGACTTGTACGCGCACGCCGGGCGTTAACCCGAGCGAGGCTAGGTAGCGAAGAAGCTCACTTGATTCCGGTGCTATACTCTCCAAGATTGCTTCTTGCCCGGGTTTCAGCTCCGTGAGCATCTGTACGCCTGTTGCCTTGATTTTGCCCGCCGCGTTCGGTATGGGGTTGCCATGGGGGCAAGTCTTCGGGTTCTTGAGTAGCCTCTCCAACGCGTCCGTTACATCGTCGGTTATCGCATGCTCGAGCCTGCATGCGATCTCGTGCACATCAGTCCACTTCATCCCCAGCACTTCTGAGAGGAGCCGTTCGGCAAGCCGATGTTTCCTCAGAACCTGAAGTGCTGCCGCTTCACCCCTAGAGGTGAGTTCAACTCCTCTGTATGCCCGCCGACGTACGAGCCCCTGCCTTTCAAGGCTCGCAAGCGTATTCGTAACCGCTCCCAACGACACGCCCAACGACTTGGCTATGGCGCTCGTTTTTGCAGAACCCTCGGTATCCGTGAGACGATAAACTGTCTCGAGGTACATCTCAGCTGGCTCGGACCTTTTCTCTTCCACTTGGAGGTAGCGACTAGGCATAAATGCACTCGTAGTGAAAACTACGAGCACTCGCATATGTTCTCTTTCAAAAGAGAATATATACCGAAATTAGTGAAGCCTGGCTAATCTGTGTAGGTTCAAGCACAAATTTCGGTTCCATCAACTCTAAGGGACACCTTTCTTAATTTCAGGTGTCAGGACCTGGCTCGCGTTCTGGATTAGTGTCGCCTACTGCTTCGCCATGATGAACCGGGGCACAATCCCAGTGGACGATATCAGTCTTCCGCCCCGAAGAAGACATCGAGCGACATCTCGAAGTTTTCTGGAACTATTCTTGTCGACAGAATATCAATGCAGCACACTACCAAAAATGGGGAAAGGATAGAAGATCTCGGAGCTGGATGTCAGCCTTGTAATACCACGAAGTAGCCGACCATCGTGTCGTGGTCTGGGTCGCATTGGTTCAACGCGTGGTCATGTGGCGTTGCGCACAGAAATTGGAAGACACCGGCCTCATCGGCAACGAATTCTATTGTGGCTGACCCACCACGAGGTTCGAGTGGGCCTGTGTTAATACCGAATGCGGGAAGGGCAAAGGAGTGTATGGCTTTTCGCGGGTTGACTATTTCGAGCACAACCCGGTCACCTTGATGTACAACAATTGTATTTGGTTCCCATCTGTGGTATTCGCCTGAGACGACATCTTCCCCTTGGACTTCTGCGATTACCTCGCCCTCACCCATTATGATCTTGATGTGCTGAGTCCGACCCGTCTGTGCTGCTGGATAAAGCACCGTCGCGAGAGCAGCACCACCAACCATGAGACTTACAATGACAAGGCCAAATAACGCGTAGAACGTGCTTTTGCTAATTGTCACGGACAATTTCTTTTCACCTCCGGTCAAACTCTAATGCGCACGAAAACGTGCTGCCTCGGTGCGGCCTTATGGGTACCTCAGAACAAGACTTCCGTTTCGAACAGAACACGTTTTCAAAAAGCTGCGCCACGAATTGACCTAGCAGAGAAGATATGGCGATGTACGAAATCGTTTACAATGAGAAACACATCTGCAAGAATGATAGTGACGAGGCGCTTGGATCAAACACTTTGAACTGCTCTCCGAAACAGTAAATCAACTGAACTATTGAATCAAGCCAGTACAAAACTCCGTTCACAATCCACTGTGGCTAGAAAACTAGGACAATGAGTGCTGCAAAGTCGAGAAGGAGTATGACGGGGCCGAATGCAAGGAATGTCAAGACACGCTTAACTTGCCTTTCCTCATGCCGAGTGGGTATAACCAATCGGCCAATTTCGTGATGAGAGCGGATATGGTTGTGTAGAGTGTTAGAATCCTTTTCCGCAACTTGAGTTTGAGTTGAGCTCCCACCGACTTTTTTTGCTACCCGCCCGAACCGACAGAGACTTGATAGAGTGCCCCGCATGTCCCTCGACTTGGCAGGCTGAACATTGTCCCTACAACTTAACAGAACCTAGCTAGGTGGGATCCTGACGCGTCCCTTTACGACGTCGTCGAATCGCATTGATTTCGAGCCAACCATTCTGAGCGTCGCTTCAACCGCATCTTTGCTCAGGTTGATGACATTATAGGAGTGCGCGTAGAAGCCTCTGAGGCGTTCGCTGGACAATGTTCCCGCGTGGATGATCTGAGTGTCTTGAAGACGCCAACGCCATGGTCTGTGTCGGTGCCCTCCAAGGACAAGCTTGACTTTTGAATGAATTATGGCCCGCAGAGTGTCACCGGCGTCGACGACAGGAATGTTGTCCGGCCCTGTATCTGGAACTTGGATGAGATGGTGATGCATCATAACAATCTTCGTTTCTTTCTTGTACCTGGACAAGCTGCGCTCAAGCCAGACCACCTGCCTGTGTCCGACCTCACCGTCGTTACGCTCAGGTCTAGCCGTACTAAGGATACCGAGAACACAATCACCAAGGTTCACGACTGGTTTCGAATGGAAGAACTTCTTGAAGAGCAAGTATCCCGTTGAGCGATAATCATGATTGCCGGGACAGAAAAATTTCTTCCTGCACTGAAGCGTACCGATCATCTGTCGTGCAAGCCTGTATTGTGAGAGTAACCCATTCTCAGTGAGATCACCGGATACAAAGACGGCATCCGGCTCAATTTCGTTTATCTCCTCGACGGCCCGTTCAAAGACCCCTCTCTGGAATTCTGGACCGCAATGAATGTCCGAAATGTGAACGACTCGCAACCTAGGGCACCCGGGATTCGGATGTTCACATAAATTAACTCTCGCACTGTCAGTTTCTTCGATGTATCACCGTGCGAATCTTCTGAAGGCATGATACTTTGGAAAATCGACCCCCAATGGGAAGCCCCGCAACCGCTGGTCAGCGCCTAGGACACCAGTTGACACCTGTTCCATGCTGCGTCACTTCCGAATGAGCAGCCTCCCTGTAGACTAAGAAGAAGAGTGCCATGGATAGCATGTGAACATACATGGTAGCCGGTTAACGCGAAAATCTCACCCACAATCCAAGACAATGTGACGATGTGTTCCTTCCAGCACTTCAACAGAGCGAAAACACCTGGCGACATTCGAGCCCATGATGCGAACTTTTTCCGAAATGTCGCTTTCAGCATTGGGAGCAAATGTATACTCCTAATAGCTGCCTCGACTTCACGGGCCGCGGCCGTCCGCATTGAGACTCGCCGATCTCGTCGAGGGGTTCCAAGGCGTAGCCTTCGGTACGATGGACGGCTTGATAACGGTCCTCGGAGTCGTCATCGGCGTTGCCAGCGCCACCGGCAATTACTCCATAGTGGTCATATCCGGCGTCATCGCGGGGGTGGCCAATGCTTTCGGCAACTCCATCGGGTTCTACGCATCCGAGCTGGCGGAGAGGGGAGAGCACATCCATGAAAACCAGCATGTCAGCAGCATGGCCGAGACTAAAAGGAGCACAGTTCTCTCCTTCGCAGCCTCTCTTGTATCAATGTTAGTGCCAGTCCTTCCGTTCGTGCTCCTCGTCAATCTTGGCGCGGCCATGGTTCTGTCGGCTGCATTTGGTTTATCGATACTCTTCATATTGGGAGCCTTGGTCGGCAAGTTGAGCCGAGAGTGTCCTTGGAGGTTCGGGTTTCGCTATGTTCTCCTGGGAGTGGCAGGCGCCGCACTCTCATTCCTAATCGGCGACATCCTCAAAGACTGGCTATCATTTGGGCGATGGGTTCCTCCCTGGTAGGACCATTTTGATCCGCAGATGCAACAAAGGCGACTTAGAGACAATCTACTCGATAATCAATGGCGCCGCCGAGGCGTATAGAGGCGTCATTCCTCCGGACTGCTGGAAAGAACCCTACATGACTAAGGAGGAGCTACAGCATGAGATCGATGGCGGCGTGGAATTCTGGGGATATGAGCGTCAAGGCGACTTGGTTGGCGTAATGGGGATTCAGCACATTCAAGATGTGACCCTCATCAGGCATTCATACGTCCGCACGCCATACCGAAATCAAGGCATAGGAGGTGCGTTACTGTCTTCTCTACGCCAGAAGACAACGCACCCGATCCTAGTGGGAACGTGGGCTCATGCGACTTGGGCAATCAGATTCTACGAGAAGCATGGCTTTCGACTTGTCTCCCCAAAAGAGAAAGATGGGCTTTTGAGGAGATACTGGTCAATTCCGGCACGCCAGATCGAGACCTCCGTAGTGCTGGCGGACCAAATGTGGTTCGAAGGCCGCCAAGAGAAACGCATCGCAAAGTAGCCAAGGAGTGCATGCGATTCTTCATGTCGAGCTGTATGCCTTGAGTTATGGGCTGAGCTTGCATTGAAGCCCGGATCCGAAATTTAGTTTCGTGTTCTGGGCGTACTTCGAACTTTCAGTATATGGCAATATAGACTAAAACGTGAAGAATTGAGAGTCTAGGATCAGGTTTGGGGAGTCTGGTGCAGGCAGCAAGCAGCATGCTTGAGCTTATCGGAAGAACACCCATCCTGAGGCTAAGGAGAGTAACCGCAGGCATAAATGCGAACGTTTACGCGAAATGCGAATTTCTGAACCCCAGCGGGAGTATCAAAGACCGCATGGCTCTGAAGATGATAGGTGAGGCTGAGAGAAACGGAAAGCTTCGGAAGGGCGGAACAATCATCGACGCGACGAGCGGGAATACGGGTCCCGCACTTGCCTTCGTGGGATCTGTGAGAGGATATAGGACAAAGCTGCTTATCCCAGCAAAATGGACAAGCGAGTACAACCCGCAAAACAGAATCAGGATAATGGAATACTTCGGATCTCAAGTTGAGGCTTTCTCGACTGAAGGATATGAGAAGCTCCTCCATGGGCTCTCAGCGAGCGAAATGTCCGCAGCCGTGTTCGCGATTGGCATGAAGAAGTGCCACGAACTGGAGAAAAGTGACCTGAATGTCTGGTGGGCAAACCAAGGTTTCAATCCGGACAACACGGCGGCTCACAAGGAAACGACTGGAATGGAAATCCTTGAGCAGCTCGATGGCCATATCGACGCGTGGGTTGCCTCTATTGGGACGGGTGGAACAATACTCGGAGTAGCCGAGGCTCTGCGTGAGAAAGTTGCGGGCGTGAGGGTCGTCGGCTTAGAGCCAGAGGACGCCCGAGTCACAGAATGGTATCGGTCAGGGTCGATGCAGAAGTATATGGCAGCAGTCGGATTGCCTCCTGCTAAATCAATAGTCGAAGTAATGTTGGAGAAGAGCCCTCCTGACGAGGTTTGGACTGTCAAAGATGATGATGCTAGGGCCATGATGAATCGATTGTGCCGCGAGGAAGGACTGTTCTGCGGCATGTCATCAGGCGCAAACGTCTGCGCCGCGCTGAAAGTTGCTAAGAACCTCGGAGCCGGCCGAAACGTAGTGACCGTTCTGGTAGACAGGAGGGACCGCTACTTCCCCGAGTCCCCGAGGGAACACTACGTCATATAACACACGCATATTCCTCCTCTCCACACACCCTAGACCCAGACCACCAAAGATGGACGAAACCCATTTCCGGTATGGTGCTCCGGGCGGGACTTTCATGGTATCTTTCAGATGCCACTTTGAACCCGCGATCAGCGACTAAGGGGAACTTTTCCCCGACGCTGAAGTCTCGAAAGGCCGCTATGCTATCGGTCCGTGACGCGCCTGGTTAACCGGGCTACAGTCGGCAGATTCGACTTCCACCGGAGCCCCCGAGGCACCGGAGCAAGCCGTTGATAGAGCTAGAGATTCATTTGCTTTGCTAATTGCCTTCCAATCCGTCGGCGTGGCCAATGCTGCTTGCTTTCTGCGACCCGTTGAGAACAATTCCTGAAAATTCAGATACACCTCCAGTGAAACATGCGATCCATGTTCCAAAATGAAAGCCGCTTCTTGCGCTTTCCTTCCTGACAAATGCGGAAGGATTCTTGAAATTACGGCGGTAGCTCTAGTCCCATGAGCGTCCGTTTCGTATCGTCCGCCTCTCGGCCCGAATGCCGATACACCCATCAGCTTCGCGGCCTTCTCCACAGGTTCTAACTCATAAATTCCGATCCGGACTCTTGCCTCAAAGTATCTCCTTCCGGCCTTTGGTTTGCTCGAGTAACAGACAGAACCATCCCCGACAATGAACCCAGCCAACCATGCAGCATCCGTTTCTGAAAGTAAAGCATCTAGATCTGCCACGGTTATCGGTCGCGATCCCAAGTCTTCTCATGAACTATCCTGCGCCAGATCTGAAAAGGATGAGACGTGAAAGAAAGTAATCGAATACGTCAAATGTCAGAAACATGCAAAACGGGCTACACGACCGGAGCATGGCAGCAAACCGAGCGTTCCACACTTTAAGTTCTTTCGCGGAAACACTCGGCGAATGAGCAGCACTCGCTTCTAGTGCACTATTCTGAAGTCGCTGAACTCACCCTTCCACTCTTCCCACTTCACATCCACATGTCGGACGTAGGCACCAGGCGGGCCACGGCCGCAGAAGTCTAGAAGCTGCCTGACGTTCTCCTCTTCTCCCTCGAAGAGAGCCTCCACTCGGCCGTCAGGAAGGTTGCGGACCCAACCGTTCACGTTGAGACTGCGGGCCAAGTCTGCCGTCTCAGCCCTGAAGAAAACCCCCTGAACTCTCCCGCTTACGTAGGCGTGGGCCCTTGTCTTCACTCAGTACACCTTTGGTCGTGTTGTCTACGGCGGCGCATGTCTCCGCATGTCTAAATATTGGCTTCTGAAAGCTAGGGTGGAAACAAAGAGAACCTGTTCGGTGAATCGGTCAAGTTTGCGAGCGCTAGTTGTCGAACTGAAGCTTCCGGCCCTTCCGCCCCTAGCGGAAGAAACCAAGACCATGGCAGAGAACATAGGCTACGAAGTCGTGGGAACGTTAGTTCAGAAACGGAAGAGTGTCCATCACTCATACACAATTGGCCCAGGCAGGCTCAATGAGCTTAAGCGAACAGTTCAGCAGAATGATGTTGACACGGTCATCTTCGCCAATCCCCTGACTAGTAGTCACGTTTTCAAACTCACGCAACACCTTGGGGGCGATGTACGTGTAATCGACCGCAACCTCCTCATCCTTGAAGTGTTCGACAGACGGGCCTTTACGAGCGAGGCCAAGCTTCAGATTAGGCTCGCGAAGCTGAAGTATACGCTCTCGTGGGGTCGAGAGTTCATCAAACTGCGCGGTATCATGGGGGAACAATTGGGCTGGATGGGGCCGGGGGACTACCCGTATCAAGAATACTACAGGGCCGCGAGAAACCGCATCAGCAGAATCGAGGACCAACTCGATGACATCTACAAGAAGAAGATGCAGAAACGCGACCGGAGACGCGAACTAGGATTTCCAATCGTCGCTCTGGCGGGGTACACTCAAGCCGGAAAAACAAGTTTCTTCAACCTAGTCACCAAGGAAGACAAGGCTGTAGGGCTCGGCCCGTTTACAACCTTATCAACGTTCGCGCGAAGGGTGGGGACGGGCTCAAATCCTGATTCGACTGGATTCATTCTAATCGATTCGATCGGGTTCATTGAGGACATGCACCCGATAATCCTGAAAGCCTTCCACGCCACCCTAGGAGAATTGGCTACAGCTGACTTGGTTTTGCTGTTTGTTGATGCAAGCGACAGAAGATTCCCCTTGGAGAGAAAAGTAAGGTCGTCAAGTCAGATTCTCCGCGAGGTCGACATAACCGCGCCCGTCATAGTCTGCGCCAACAAGGTCGACGCCATCGGCGCGGGCCAGCTGGACGAGTCGATTGGAACCATTCGGAAGTATTTTGCCACCGAGGACATTATCCCGCTGAGCATTAAGACTGGAAAGAATGTTGACAGGGTCCTGGGCGTAGTGGAAGGCAGGCTGGAGGCGCAGAAGCTCACAGCCCGTCCAGGAAAGCCTCAATCGCCTCGTTGACAAGGCGAGGTTTCTCCAGCATCACCATATGGCCTGCCCCACGGATGACGATTAGCTTCGAATTTCGAATCCTGCTCTGCAAATACTGAGAATACTTCACTGGCGTCAGCTTATCATCAGCCCCACAGATCACTAAAGTTGGCAGGCTGATCCTTTCCACACTGAACATTCTGTCGAACCTATCGCAGGCTGCAAAATCATTGTAGGTGATGTCGGGCTTAACCTTCAGCATCTCATTCAAGATTCTGTCTCTGATGATGGGATCGGAGTTTGGGGAAAGGGACCATGAAGCAACCAGCCTGCAAGCCTCTTCATAATTCTCCTTCAACTTCGACAATATGTCGGGGTGAATCCTCAACCGGGCGCCCGTCCCAACAAGAACTATGCCCGCTAAGTTCTGGTCCCTCAAGGCGCATTCGATGGCAATGGCGCCGCCCATTGAGTGGCCTACAAGAACTGGGCTTTCGATGTGGTTCTTCTTGATGTATTCATCCACTGAATCTGCATACTCCTCGATCGTGCTGAAGCCAGACCCTTCGGGATGCCCGGGCAGGTCTATCGCGAGTGCGCCCTCGAAGCATGAAAGTTGAATATGCCAAGTCATTCGGTTGCCTCCGGCTCCGTGAATGAAAAGCAGAGTCAATGTCCTGACACCGTCACCGACATTTGCATCTCAACTGGAAGCAAGGTACAATAGCTTGAGTGCCCCGCTATGAGTTCTGAGGCTAATGGCTTTGCGTGTGCAGACGAGCCGCCTTCTTCTCGTCCTGGTGCTTCTGCTCTTAGCCATCGCCTCTGCAGGCCCAGTTTCCGCAGCGAAGATAATGCTCATGCAGGCATCCTTCAACCTCACACAAACTGAGCTTGGAGTCTCAGTTCTTATATCGGGCAGAGTTTTCGAGTCGAACAACGCATCGATACCGAACGCGGTTATTTCGATCCAAATCAATGACCCATTGGGAACGACCATACGTGTAGCCATCGCCTACTCGAACCCTCGTGGAGCATTTCAGGACACATTTCTGATTGCCAGCGATTCCCCGGGTGGTAACTACACTGCCTTCATTGTTGCAGACAAGCCCGGATACGATACAGCACGCACCACACTCAACTTCACGTACTCAACGCCTGACTTCTCAGTCGAAGCCTCCCCTACGACAATCGTGCTGCAACAAGGTCAGACCGGGTCCCTGACCGTTACTGTTCTTTCGCTTCGAGGCTTCAACCAAGCCGTCAACCTCACGACACTAGAAAAACCATCGGAGATCACCCTGCAATTCAATCCTGTTTCCGTTGTGCCCAGCGGAACATCAACCCTGAGTGTGACGATTCCGGCTTCAGTTGCGCCGGGCAACTACACAGTTACGCTCCTCGCTATCTCTGGCTCGTTGAGCCACCGGGCGTCCTTTCAGCTGATTGTGACCCAAAGCCCTGTCCAAGCCGACTATAGCCTCATGTTTGGTGGCCTAGGGTTTGTTCTCGCTGTGGGTGTGGTAGGGTTCGCCGTCCGGGCGCGGAGTAGGCGGAAGCGGAGGGAAGCGGCATTGGAGGAGTTGCTTGCGCAAGCAAAGGCTGACACAGGTTATGTGGCCACGGCGCGGGTCATCGCGCGGCTTGAGGAACTACGGGCCATGGGCAAGGTAGACGAAGACACCTACCAGCGCTTGAAAAAGGAGTATGAGAAGCGGCTCGAGAAATCGAAGTGAGCTACATCCTCTTCAGAGAGTCCGAGATTTCGACTATAGACTTCGCGAAAGTGTGGTCAGGTTTTTCCAGCGTGTAGATGGTCTTTCCGCCGTAGGCCATGAGTTCGCACATGCATGGAATGATCCCAACCAGCGGAAGCCCGACATCAGTTTCAATCTGTTTTCCGAACTTTTCCTTACCGCCTGCAGCTGCGATCTGTTCCAAGGGAATCTTATTGAGAACGACTCCGGATTTTCTCCCCAGCGCTTCGTAGACTCCCTTGGAGAGTTCCTTTGTTCCCTCCAAGTCGAATTCGTCAGCCTTCATCACTAGAGAAACTACGTCTGCACCTGCCAGTGCATTTATCGATGAATATTGAGCACCGGGGCTTGTGTCAAATAGCAAATAGTCAACCCTTTTCTGCTCAATGATTTCCTTCTTTGCGGAAAGCGTCTTCGTGAGTGCCTTCACCTCCCACCGCCGGTCTTTGCCCATGATCTCCTTCAGCGCCGCTAACGACGGGTTTGAGAAGCCAACCCAAAGCTTCCCAGGCAACTTCAGTCGCTGCGACTCGTCGACAAGCGTCTCGAGGATGCCGCATTTGTCTTCGAGGTAGTCGTTAATCCAATACTCGGGCTTTGCCTTGAAGAGCACGTTCAGACTTGGTGCCCTGAAGTCATAATCGAGAAGGCAAACGTTCGCGCCCTGCTTTGCAAACAGGGCGCCAAGATTGACCACGATCGAAGTCTTTCCGGTTCCACCTTTGTATGAATGGAATGCCATGGTCCTACTCATTGTCTAAGCCCCCTAGGTTTCAATGTAGAAGTAAACGTCTCTCCCCTTCCTCTTTTTCTTGACTAAACCCATGGACACAAGCTGATTCAAGTAGTCGCTCTCAACGGCCCTCACGCGTCCAGTTTCTTTCGAAAGGTCAGTTGCCGTGGCTTCACTGAGCGAGGCGAGGGCAAGCGCTGACTTCCTAAGATGGTCGGGCAAGGAGAGAAGCGTCGTGACATCAAGCGGGAGATTTTCAGGCATGGCCACGCCCGGCCGAACCATCTGGCCGCTACCTGAGCGTTGAATCTCTATTAGCCGGTCTAGTTTTTTCGACATGTTCTCGACGTTTCTATTCAGCTTTCGAAGCAGGTCGACGAGGATAGATTCTGTCCCTCGCGAGCTCACAGGAATTCCACATCAGGCCAAGGGTTGGACAGGTAACCTATATGAAAGTTTGTAAGTGCTACACATAGACTCTAGAATTGTTGTAGATATGTGGCACATAACAACACTTATATACGCTCACCGGCAACTAAACAGCCTACTGGCGAGGAAGAAACCTATTTGCGGTTCTCTCAGCGGGGACAAACCGTACTTGCCCTTGCACTATGCCTAATCTCAGCACTGTCGGCAGCACAAACATCGGGAGGCCTAGCAGGTTTTGTGTCGGCTGATAGTAACCTATCCGTTCAGCTTACGCCAGCTTCGACCAGCACCGAGCCTTCGTCCGCCAAGGCATCCCTTCAGATCAACCTCCAAACAGGCCAATTAGAGTTGGATTTGAAGGGGGCCACGGTTAGCGCACTCTACGCGGTTGTTTTTGTTACCGCCATTTCAGGCTTACAACTGGGTACGTTCTCAACTGACGCGAGTGGCGATGGACACTTCGAAACGACTCTGGGTTCGAATACCTACTTCGGTCATTTCTCGTTAACACGGGAAGATGCTGCACAATTTGTGAGTGCAGATGTAACATTCACCATAGGAATAACCGGCCAGCTTTCAACTACAAGCTCGACTACTTCAACTACACAAGTAACGGCCACAGCAGGCGGCACCCAGCAAATTGAGTTTCAAATCGACCCGGCATTCAGATCGATTGAGGCCGGCAAGTTTGCCAAATTCAACATCCTGATAAAGCAATACACCGGTGCATCGGCATCTGTATTGCTGGCTGCGAGAGGCGTTCCAGACAGTAGCGTCGCTATATTCACGCCTGACATGGGATTAGCCAGCCCTGAATTCCATTCCACTCTCACTGTCGTCACATCCGTAAACACCCCTGCGCAGACGTACGGGATCATAGTACTTGCACTCGTGAATGGCCAGGAGTTCACCTACCAACTGGGACTCGAGGTAGAACAGTCGTCGACGGTAACGACCACCCAGACCAGCAGCACGTTCACAGTCTCAGTTGGAACCAGCCTTTCCGTGACCCTCCTAGCGAGCAAATCCCAATACCAAGCAAACTCCACTGTTAACCTACAAGGCCACGTAACTGACCACAGGGGAGGTTCAGTCGCGGACGCCAGCGTCTCTGTTCAGGTTGACGGACCCGCAGGTGCAGAAATCGTCTTCGTCACGGACCTGAGGACTGATGGGGCTGGCATATTCCACGTCAACTTCAAACTCCCAGCGAACGCAACGGTAGGAACCTACACAGGCTTCGCCACAGCCAGCAAAGCGGGATTCAACACCGCAACTACACACACGACCTTTGTTGTTGGAACATCGCAAACGCCAAGCGTCGTCATTAACGATGTCTACGCCGCGGACAGTTCGGGGACACGTTCAGCCGTATTCTCAAGGGGGCAGATGGTCTTCATATGGGTGGTAGTTCAGAACAGCGGAGCACCATTCCAAGGCGTGATCTGGGTTCAGGTCCGGGACCCCAACGGTACGCCAATTTCAATCTTGCTTCAAATCTCAACACTGAACACGGGACAGACCATCAGAGTCGCCTTCGGGTTCACCCCCGCCGTAGGCGCTTCAACCGGGCTGTACATAGCCAACGCACTCGTCTCTGACAAGCTCATCTCCCAAGGCGGAGTCTTCCTCGCCAGTTCCGACGCCCAGTTCGCCCTAACAGGATGAAGGACATGTCAGAATCAAATGACCGAAGGCTAGATGACATCATCTCTAGCCTCAACAACATAAGGGAAGAAATGGACGCAACCCTCCGCGCATCGCAATCAGACGAGTTCAACAAAGCAGATGAGGCAGGAAGAGACGAAGAGGAAGACCCCGGAACCCTTGCATTGCAGGACTATCTGGCAAGCAGGCTGGAACAGATAGGTGAAGTGATTCCTGAGAAAAGGGAATTCAAGGACCTAAGAACAGGAAACGGCTGGGACACGACCAAAGTCATCGAACAAGCGTTCAAAATCGAACCGATCTCCATGAAACGAGCCGTTGAAATCGCCACCTCCGCAAAGAAGAAGCTGACAGACCGAATCAGGGACGCATTCCTAGGCCGCAAGGAAGAACTTCGCGTCGTAGAACCCCCGGTAATCGACTTCGTTCCAATATGGAAGGTGAAGGGATTCCATGAATGCTACTACCTCCGGTCCGGAACCTACAAGGTCAACGTCAAAGACGATGTTGTCGCAGTGGAGGTCGAGGGCCACAGTCGGGACCTCATCCTGGAACGGAAGCACCGCAAATTCATCCCAACAGCCATCCTTGAACGATTCCAGAAGTTCGTCTCGTTCCTCTCGCGGGAATCTAAGTACTTCGTAATAAGTGAAGCCACCGAACTGGCCACGAAGAGATCTGAGTCACAGCTCGTCATGAGTGGCAGCGGAAGAATGCTGAGCCCCGATGAGGAAGCGACGTTAACGTCGTGGCGCGCGAAGAGAATCTTCGATACTGCAGAGCTAAAAGTTCGCGGTAGTAAAGCAAGGATCCAAGAGTCAAGAGTCTCTAAGGAAGCTTTGCTGGAACGATTCCGCGAACAGGTGGTTCATATGCCAGACCGATTCAAGAAAATACTCAGCAACAGGCTTGAAATAACTGAACTGAAGCGCATCTACATCCCAATTGTCAGAGTATTAGTCCAGAAGGGCCTTGTACCAACAGAGGTCATAGTGAACGGTTCCAGCGGAGAACTCGCTGATACAAAGCTTCTCGAACTGCTGGAATGATGCAACCTCTAGTGCCGAGGGAACACACTCTTCTCCGAGACCGACCGATGTAAGGTTGCTTAAGATATACTGGACGGGTTGGCCCATAAGTGTACACTGCAGGGCGCTTTCGAAACTGTCCGAAATGCCCAGTCTGTGGCGGTTGCACACTGTGGTCGCACGGTAGATGGTTCTGCGTGTTTTGTAGAATCTACCTTTAGTCCGAAAGGCTGTAAGCTAGAGAATAACGGGTCGTCTTCTTTTCAGGTAGGCGACGAACATTGCAGTTCTGCATGGACAAGTTAATTTGTGGCTCTTGTTTTCTATGCGGCTTCGCAGGCGGGCTGGCCAATTCTGAAACGGAGTCACGCGATCGTCATCGTGTCTCTCATATTGCTCATCTTTCTTCTACCGTTGGTTGCGGGTAGCTCGCTTTCGGTCAACGTGTCCACAAGCAAAGCTGAATATTCACCCGGCGAAAACGTCTCGATCTCTGGGAAGGTTCTAGACAACCAGAACAATCCTGTTCTTGGGGCTGGCGTCTCTATACAGGTGAACGATCCCCAGAGCCAAGCTGTCCACATACAGCTGGTCTATTCAGACCAATCTGGCTCTTACTCTGATTTCTTCATCCTGAGTGAAACCGCACCTACGGGCTCGTACGGCGTCTTCGTCACTGCGAGCAAGAATGGGTTCACCAATGGAATGGGCCAGACACATTTCACAGTCATCTCGCAAGCCAGCACTACAACAACGCCCTCTTCCCCGAAATGCGTCATTGCAACAGCTACGTATGGTTCAGAACTCTCCCCTGAGGTCAGCCTCCTCCGAGACTTCCGTGATCGTGATGTCCTAAAGACGGCAGCGGGCTCGCGGTTCATGCTGGCTTTCAATTCCTTCTACTACAGCTTCAGCCCTCAGGTCGCCGCCTTCACAAGCAGGCATGAGCCTGTGAGAGCTGGGATGAGACTTCTACTCTACCCACTGATTGCTATCCTCTCTGCTGCGAAGGGATCCTTCGAACTGATGTCCATGGAGCCAGAACTCGCAGCGACGATCTCTGGAATCATAGCCTCACTGGGCATAGGAGCTGTCTATCTTGGACCCGTCCTAGCCGCCATGCAAATTTGTGTTCGCCCGGGCTGGCCGCTCCGCAGAACCGCAAAGCTCTCCGCAGTTGCTGGAATTTGCTGGCTATTCGTACTATTCCTCGGTGAGGTAGTTGGGCAGGCTGACCTTCTTGTGGCTGGAACCGTGGGAACAGTCCTCAGCTTCTTGTCGCTGGGAGCCGCTATGGTTTCGTTAACGATGGTCTTACTGAAAAGCCGAGTCGGAAAGTAGGCAAAGGCTGGTAGGATATTCTAGCGCCTTGGCTTCTCCTTCTTGCCCTTCATGAGGGCATCGAGGGATACAGAGTTTATCGCGTAGACTTTGTAGCGAATTCCGGGAATGTCTCCCATCGCCTTCCCTTCGGCGCCTCCAATACCTTCTATCAGAACCTCGTCGTGTTCGTCAATGAAGTTTAGCGCACCGTCACCTGGCACAAAGGCCGTCACAACCTTACCGTTCCTAATCAGCTGGATCCGAACAGCCTTTCGAACGGCGCTGTTAGGTTGCCGAGATTCAACACCTACCTTCTCAAGGACGATCCCCCGCCCTTGGGGAGCGCCCTGCAACGGGTCGGCCTTGTAGTCCAGCCCAAGCATCCGACGCTTGAAAGGCCGGTAATGCCACCTGAAACGGCCACGGTCCTTCCTAGCCTTCCTAGCTGCTAGCAGACCACTCTTGCCCTGACTCATGCACATTCACGTTACCGAATACCTACTTCGGAGGACTCGAACCTTCGATTTGCGCTATATGTGCTTATCGCACTTCCTCGAGCGACCACAAACCTCTTTCGAAATCCCAAGTCTAGAGGACTCGAAGGAACCTGACGGACATGAAGCTCACGATCGCAGGCTCGGGTGGTTCGGCCGTGGGGAAAAAGCGAGCGTGCCCATGCTTCGTACTCGACAATTCTCGAATATTCGACCTTGGGCCCGGCGCACTCAAGAACCTCAGAGCGTCTGGCATAACATTCGACAGGGTGTCGAGGGTCTTCATTTCTCACACACACGCAGATCACATCTCAGACCTAGTACCATTTCTGTGGGCGATCCAAATCGACGGACGAAAGCAACCGCTGGAGATATACGGCCCTCCTAATTTCAAGAATACTTTTCATAGGCTTCTTGAGTGCACCAGCACTCCCGCTGATTTCTTCAAGTTCCCATTGACGGTTGCTGAGGTTGACTTCGGCGAGAGCATAGAGAACATCACAACATGTAGGACGTTCCATTCGATTCCGACCCTGGCGTTCAGGGTGAGCTCGCCCGACAACAAGTCATTCTGCTACACGGCTGACACAATCTTCTGTCCAGCCGTTGTCAAGCTCGCCAGCGGTGTGGACCTCCTGCTTCACGAGGCGACATTCCTTCAGGACCAAGAGGAGATCGCGGAATTAACCTATCATTCCACGGCCCGAATGGCAGGCCGAGCGGGGAAAGAGAGTGGAGCAAAGCGACTTGTATTGTTTCACATTCCGCCGCCCAACGAGGAAAGAGATCATGACTTCCGTGCTGAAGCGAAGGAAGAATATAGAAAAGATGTGGTCGTTGGGCAGGACTTAACATCAATTGAGTTCTGAGGAACCAGTCCTTGAACTAGAGCTTAAATTCCAAGTAGGCCTATGCTCCCAGCAAAGAAGCAGGTCCTAGCATTGAAGGTCGAAGAGAAAATAAGGGGCTCATTTCTCGATAAGTTGAAGGACATACAGGTTGCAATAACGTTTAGAGATGTTGTTCTGGTGCCCGGGCGCGCTGAGGTAGAGCCGACTGAAGTGGACGTCCGAACAAGGGTGACCAAGAGGGACCGCCTGAACATCCCGTTCGTCTCTTCACCTATGGATACCGTTACTGAGAGCGAGATGGCGATTGCCCTCGCTAGATACGGAGGTTTAGGCGTCTTACACCGTAATTGCTCGGTGGAAGAGCAAGTTGAGATGGCCAAACGCGTGAAGCGGGCTGAGGCGCTTGTAATACGTGACGTGATCACCGTTTCACCAAGTGATACTGTCGGTCAGGCACTTGCACTGATGGAGAAACATAGTATTTCAGGCCTCCCGGTGGTGGAAGGCCCGAAACTTGTCGGCATCGTGACGGGACGCGATGTGCGCTTCGCTCAGCCAAGCCTTCTGGTCCAAGAAGTCATGACAAAGAACGTTGTGAAAGCCGAAGAAGGCATAACGATAGAAGAGGCGCAGCGCCTGCTTCGCGACCACAAAATCGAGAAATTGCCCATCGTGAACGAATCCGGAGAGCTCTCGGGCTTGATTACCTTCAAGGACATTTTGCTTCGAGGGAAATACCCGAATGCAGCAAGGGATGAGAATGGGCAGTTGCTTACAGCCGCGGCCGTCTCACCATTTGACTTGGACCGCGCAAAGAAACTTGACGAGTATGTAGACATCATCGTTACCGACGTTGCGCACTTCCACAACGCCAACGTCTTCAAAGCCGCAAAGAAACTCATGCAGGAGGTTACGGCAGAAGTTATCGTTGGCAACATTGGCACTTACCAGGCGGCAGAGGACACCATAGTGGAACTCGAGGGGGCAAGTGGTTTCAGGGTCGGAATCGGATCGGGCTCGATCTGCACGACGACTGAAGTAACCAAAGCTGGATCCCCAACCCTTTATGCCACGGCTCAAGTTTCAGAGGCCGTTGCAAAATATGGCGCGGACATTCCGGTGATAGCAGACGGAGGAATCAGGACGCCTGGCGATGTTGCGATCGCTCTGGCCGCCGGCGCTTCAGCAGTCATGATTGGGAACCTCTTTGCTCGGTGCAGAGAATCTCCGGGAACGCTGATCACAATCGGCGGACGATACTACAAGCAGTACCGCGGAATGGGTAGCCCAACCGCACGTGCCAAGAGGTATTCTCTTGACCGTTACAGCTTGCCAGCCAAAGGCGTGCCCGAAGGTGTTGAAGGCTGGGTCCCATACAAGGGTGAAGTGAGCATTGTTCTTGAGGAACTAGTGTCAGGTCTCCGAGCCTCTATGGGGTACGCCGGTGCCGCAGACATAAGGGAACTATGGGAAAAAGCCCGACTCGCCGCGCTCAGTCCTTCAGGGGTTGAAGAAGCTAGACCCCATGACATACTCTTGCCGACAGAAGCGCAGGAAAGACTGTAGTCTGCGGCAGTAGCGTAGCACGTTTATATAACCTGCGTCATATTTTGCGATGGAAATCAACAATGCCCATGATACTCCCTGAGGAACTAGCAGCGAAATCGGTTATACCCGCCATAAGGGCGCTGATTGTCAAGAGGCTCGTAGAAGAACATGGAATGACACAACAGCGAGCCGCAAAACTTCTGGGAGTCACCCAACCAGCCGTAAGCAAGTATCTGCATGAGAAACGTGGCGCGGCGATAAAGCTTGGTGGAATCAGAGAAATCGAGAAAGCAACCAGAGAAATTGCTGCAATGGTTTCCTCAAAGAAAGTGCCCCCCCTTGAGGTCATGAGCAAGATCGAGACCGCCTGCGAGTACGTTCGAAGGAACCGATACATGTGCGACCTACACAAGCGGCTAGAGCCGGGAATCGACGTAGATTCCTGCCACATCTGCGAGCAATAGTCTGTCACGCTGGACCTAATCTTGGAAATTACATCAAAAGTTGGAGACCCAGCCCCAGACTTCGAAGGCCCAACATCGAATGGGAAGACCTTGGGCCTGAAAGACTTTCTTGGAAAAAAGAACGTAGTTCTGTACTTCTACCCAAAAGACGATACCCCCGGCTGCACAAAGGAAGCCTGCAGCTTCAGAGACAACCTAGAAACGGTGCGAAGCACAGACACTGAAATCGTGGGTGTCAGTCTTGACAGCGCAGCTTCTCACAGGAGATTCGCCGAGAAGTACCGCCTAAGCTTCCCTTTGATTAGCGACGAGGAGAGAAGGATCGCAACAGCATACGGCGTCCTCGGCGATAAGGGGAACTCAACTAGGCGAGCGACATTCATCATAGACAAGAAAGGAAAGATCGTGAAGATCTTCCCGAAAGTTGATGTCGCCAGGCATACTGAAGAAGTGCTTGAAGTCCTGAAGGAACTTTCATCTCACGCCAATGTTCGCTGAGGCTAAGGGATCAGAATGCATGTCTGTCTTTGATGCAACACGTTGGACTCGCGCCAGAGAAACTTTTTGTACGAAGGCCGAGCCGTTTTCCCGACTTCCCTCTGACCATGGATGAGGAAATCCGATGAGCCAAGAAACACTCATGGACTTTGCAGGCGCCTGGATCGGCAAGCTGAGTGAAGTTGTCAAAACAATAACAGGTTCAGGACCAGTCAGGTACTTAGTCAACTGGAGTAGGATGTATGCTCTCTGGCCCGTTCACATTACTACTGCCTGCTGCAGCGCCGAGTTCGGAGCAATGATGGGGCCACGGCTCGACCCCGAGAGGTTTGGGCTTCAGGCCGTGGCCGGCGGTCTCAGGCAGTGCGACCTTCTGATCGTTGAAGGAACGGTCACGAAGAAGATGGCAAAGCGCCTCAAAATTGTTTACGAGCAGATGGCTAGGCCGCGGTATGTTATCGCGATGGGAGACTGTGCCTGCTCGGGCGGACTGTTTCACGACTCGTATAGCATTGTGAATGATGTACACAAGCTTTTCCCGGTTGATGTGTACGTTCCTGGATGCCCTCCTCGTCCGGAAGCGCTTCTTAGTGCCATAGTCAAGCTACGTGAGAAGATTCGCAGGGAAGAGGTATTCGCCTAGTGAACCAAGCCACGCCTTCAAAAGAAGAAGAAACAATCAGTCAACTGAAGGCTCGTTTCCCTGACGCGATCATGGTAGCCAAAGTGGACCGCCCACATAGGGTGACAATCCACTTCGAGAAAAACCACCTGCTGGAAATTGCGAAATTCATGCACGACGAACTCGGCTTCGACCATGTGAAAGGTGTGGCAGGCATAGATCACCCAACGCATAGGAAAATTGAAGTTCTGTACTTCGCGGGCTCATATTCCAAACCCGAAATCCAAGATCTAATCGTGATCCTTAAGGCAGAGCTACCACGCGAAGATGCCACTATTGCTTCCGCTGTTTCGGTGTGGCCCAGCTCTCATTTCCACGAGCGGGAAACCTTCGAAATGTTCGGTGTGAAATTCGAAGGCCACCCCGACCTGCGAAAGCTGCTCACTCTAGACAACTGGGAAGGGCCACCGCCCATGCTGAAGGACATCAAGTTTCCAGAGATGGGCCAACGATGACAACAGAAACTACCCAGATGAAGCCTCCGGCACCGCCGATCACAATCACCAAGACACAGGAACCGTCCACACTCGACGTTTCAGTCGGCCCGCAGCACCCTGGTTCAGGCCACTTTCGAATGCTCATCCGTGTTGATGGCGACTATATTGTGAGCGTGGATCCAGATATTGGGTACGTCCACCGAGGCTGCGAAAAAATCGCCGAGTACAGGAACTACGTGAGCAACATTCCACATCTAGAAAGGCCATGCATCATAGATGCAATTCACCTAAACTGGGCCTACGTTCTTCCCGTAGAGGAGCTCCAAGGCGTGGTCGTGCCACCCCGAGGCCAATACATCTCGACCATAGCGGCTGAAATGAACCGCATAATGAGCCACCTATACTGGCTCGCAATAAACGCCGGTGTCTTCTCAGGACATACAACCATCTTCATGTGGGCCTTCGGTGACCGAGACCTCTTCATAGAACTCGCCGAAATGCTCACGGGAGCCCGACTAACGTACTCATTTCTACCTCCTGGAGGCCCTAGGCGAGACCTACCATTCGGTTTTGAAGACAAGCTCTCAAAGCTACTTGACTACTTTGAGAATCGGCTGGTTGAATATGACCACATCTTCTTCAGCAATCCACTCGTTGTTTCAAGAGCCAAGGGGATAGGCGTTCTTACGCGCGAAGAGGCGATGGAGCTGGGCGTCGCTGGGCCAGTTTTGCGAGGTTCTGGGGTCAAGTACGATGTTCGAAAGGTGGAACCTTACGGAGCGTACGGGGACGTTGATTTTGAGATCCCGACATTTGAAGAAGGCGACTCATATGCACGGTTCTTGGTCAGATTTGAGGAGATGAAGCAGAGCGTCAAGATTCTCAGGCAGTGCCTCCAGAAGATACCGAAGGGCCCGATAGCACGCAAAGCTCCGCTTGTTGCGCCCGAGGGCGAAGCAGCAGGGAGAGTTGAATCATCCAGAGGCGAATACACGGTCATGGTCATGGGGGACAACAGCGATAAGCCCTACCGCGTCAAGATCATGAACGGATCCTTCAGAAACCTCGCAGCCCTACCATTCTTGATTCGAAACGTCCACGTGGCTGACATGCCAATCATCTACGGCAGCTTGGACTACTGGCCCGTGGAAGCCGACCGTTAGGCGGAGGGAAGAAGCACGGTACTTCAGGCAATGTATGAAGGAATCAAACACATCTTCAAACGCACTTTCACAATGAAGTACCCGTACCAGAGAGTCATGTTGCCGAAAGGCTTCCGCGGACGACACCTCCTCTATATGGAAAAGTGCACGGGTTGCGGCATCTGCGCCTGGATCTGTCCCGAACGATGCATAACCATGGTTCCGGTCACAGATGCGAAAGAGTATCCGCAAAACCCGGAGAAGCGCTTCCCACAATACTGGTACGCTCGATGTTGCTTTTGCCATTTCTGCACCGACTATTGTCCCACAGGAGCATTGGACTATACACCCGACTATGAGTTGGCTGAATACGATCGGGAATTGCTTGTCTGGAGCCCTCAACGGCTCTCTAGGCCTCCGACGAATATCGGTGACTACCAGTCAGTTTTCCATGGGAAGCTCGGTGTCACGTATGAGCAAGTGAACAAGGAACGGAAATCCAAGTAAGCCAGGATCGACTAGTTCTGAGCATCCATGGTGTAGTGCAATACATGTTCGATACGGAAGATAAGATTGGACGGCAGATCGAGAAGAAGACGAAGGCTCGGAAGCGTAAGCGTGGCCCTTACAGGAAGTCTGCGCCTCTGCCGTTTTGAGGCTCTCCATAACATACGTCATACTTAAATAAACAGGCCTTGGTCTTACCGCGAACTTCCGTGATGCGAGATGACTAGTACCCTGGAAATCAGAGACCTACACGTCAGCATCGAAGGCAAAGAAATTCTGAAAGGCGTTAACCTGAGGGTATCTCAAGGCGAAATTCACGCAATCATGGGCCCAAATGGGTCTGGCAAGAGCACTCTCGCAAATACGTTGATGGGACACCCCAGATACAAGATTGACAGCGGCGACATTCTCGTCAATGGAGAGAGCATCGTTTCGCTCAGTCCCAACCAGCGCGCCAAGAAGGGCCTGTTCTTGGCGTTCCAATACCCGCTGGAGATCCCAGGCGTCCCCCTATCCCAATTCCTTCGAACCGCCTACCGAGCCGTGAAAGGTGACGGCCAGCAGAAGCCTGAGGCGAAAGGAGTGGGCGCGGAGATGATATCGGCCGTAGCCTTCAAGAAGAAGCTCCAGGAGAAGCTGAAGGAAGTTGAGATGGACGAATCCTTCGCGAGCCGCTACTTGAATGAAGGATTCTCCGGCGGGGAGAAGAAAAGAGCAGAGATTCTTCAGATGGCCGTCTTGAAACCCGTCATTGCGATAATGGATGAAACTGATTCAGGCCTCGACATCGATGCGGTCAGGAAGGTAGCAGAAGTCACGGGCACCATGGTGGGCCCCGAGATGGGCGTGCTCATGATCACCCACTACCAGAGAATTCTACAGTATTTGAAACCGCAGTTTGTGCATGTGATGGTTGACGGGAGAATCGTCAGGTCCGGCGGTCCTGAGTTAGCTCAGGAGCTCGAGCAGAAGGGCTACGAGTGGCTTGAGCGAGACATTGTAGCTGCCCGTTGAAAGGAACGCTTATAACGTATGTCATGATTAGCCTAGTCAGGCGAAGCGCATGGCCACCGCTCAAGTAATCGACATCGATTATTCGAAGTACAATTTCAGGTCCTCTGACACCGACTACCAGTACAAGTTCCCGCAGGGTCTCAGCCGTGAAATTGTTGAGCAAATTTCAATGATTAAGAAAGAACCTGACTGGATGCGCCAGTTCAGGCTCAGGGCCTATGACCACTTCATGAAAAGGCCTTTGCCGACGTGGGGCGGCGACCTAAGCAAGCTTGGCTTCGATGATATGGTCTACTACGCTAGCCCAACCGAAAAGAAGAGCCGATCATGGGACGACGTCCCAAGCTACATCAAGGAAACCTTCGAAAAGCTAGGGATCCCTGAAGCTGAGAGAAAGTTCCTAGGCGGTGTGGGCGCGCAATACGAATCTGAAGTTGTCTATCACAATTTGAGAGAGGACCTGGCAAAGAAGGGCGTGATCTTCGTCGATACGGATACAGCTCTCCGTGAGTATCCGGAGATTGTGAAGAAGCATTTCGGGACAGTCATACCGCCCGAGGACAACAAATTCGCCGCGCTGAACAGTGCAGTCTGGAGCGGCGGGAGCTTCATCTATGTTCCTGAAGGCGTGCACGTGGATGTACCGCTTCAGGCGTACTTCAGGATAAATGTTCAGAACATGGGCCAATTCGAACGAACGCTCATCATAGCCGAGAAGAACAGCAGAGTGCACTACATCGAAGGATGCACTGCACCAATCTATTCAACAGATTCACTGCACTCAGCAGTCGTTGAAATCATCGCGAAGCCGGGGGCTTATGTGCGTTACACGACTATCCAGAACTGGTCCAATGATGTCTACAATCTGGTTACCAAACGAGCTTACGCTTACGCGAACGCCACCGTCGAATGGGTTGACGGAAACATCGGCAGCAAACTCACAATGAAGTATCCGTCAGTTTACTTGCTCGGATCTGGCGCAAAAGCTGAGATTCTCTCTATAGCCTTCGCTGGCAAGAACCAGCACCAAGACGCCGGTGGTAAAGTTGTGCACCTCGCACCACACACCACTTCAAGAATCACATCGAAGTCGGTCTCGAAGGATGGTGGAAGAACAACCTATCGTGGTTTGCTCCATGTCGCGAAGGGGGCTAAGGGTGTGAAGTCGAGTGTCAGATGCGACGCTCTCCTACTGGACGAATATTCAAGGACGGATACGTACCCGTACAACGAGATCAACGAAGATGATGCCACAACCACTCATGAAGCAACCGTCGGAAAGATCGGCGAGGACCAACTGTTCTACCTTATGTCCAGAGGCCTCTCAGAGCAAGAAGCGCTAAACATGATTGTCATGGGTTTCTTAGAACCCTTCACCAAAGAACTTCCAATGGAATACGCGATAGAACTGAATAGACTCATACAGCTGGAGATGGCTGGTTCAGTCGGCTAACCCCAACCCTTTTTCGCAACAGTCCATTCACAATTCACGGCCCTCCAACCGACGAGATGCAAGCAGAAGATGTCAGAAGTCACGGTAACCCAAGCGACAGAAGACTTCATCCGAACCATATCGGATTCAAGGGAAGAACCGGAATGGCTGAGAGAGTTCAGAGTCAAATCATTGAAACTGTTCCGCAAACTTCCGCTTGAACTCTCCACACTATACACTAAATACGCAGACCTCTCCGGAGTGGACTTCGAATCAGCAAACCTGCAGCCTGCAGAGCCTTCCCATGCAAAGGTCAACGGTATTCTTGAAAAATTCAGGTCTGACCGGGCCATAACCCTCTACCAGATCGAATCGAAGACTCTTCAAGCAGAGATTCACCAGCCTCTCCAAGAAGCAGGAATAGTCTTCACGAACATCGGAACGGCAATTCGAAGTAACCCAGACTTCTTCCGAAGTTACTTCCTACAAAAAGCGATTCTGCCTGACGAAGACAAATTCGCTGCACTGAACAACGCTCTCTTTACATCAGGTTTCTTTCTGCATGTTCCAAAAGGCATAGAAGTGACCATGCCTTTCAGGCAAGTGACGATCCTCGACTCAGAAGGCCTTGGCCTCTTCTCCCAGAATCTCGTAATTGCAGAGCCGAGAAGCAAATTCACTGTCCTTGAAGAACTCTACTCAACCCAACTTGCAAGGCCACAGAAGAGCGCGACATACAGCAATCTGAGTGAGGCGCACCTCTATGATGCGGCCGAGGTTACGTATGCGACTGTAAACAATCTTGCCACAGGCGTCAGCATATTTTCAAACAAGAAGTCAATCGGAGAGCGGGACAGCCAGATCGTGTGGTCTTCAGGCTACCTTGGCGGCGCCTACACTAGGTCACGCCTAGAGAGCGTAATGAGAGGCCAAGGAGCCTCATCGGAGAACATTGAAGTCGTTTTCGGCGCTGGGATGCAACGTTTCGACACCGTCTCGAACATAACTCACGCAGGCCCAAACACAACAGGACATGCAGTTTCTAAGGGAGTCGTGAGAGACAAGGCGAGGTCAATCTTCAAGGGCATGATACGGATCGGAAAGGAAGCAAAGAACTCACGTGCTTACCTTGCCGAACATGGCATGCTCGTCGGGAAGGATGCACGCGCAGACGCCATTCCTGGACTCGAAATCGAAACGAATGAAGTCAAAGCCACCCATTCCGCCTCAGTTGCTCAGATAAACGATGAGCAGATCTTCTACCTGATGTCAAGAGGCCTATCGGAAGACGAGGCCAAGAAACTGATCATAATCGGATTCTTCGAACCCGTGATAGAGCGAATCCCAGTTCTGCAAGTCGCCAAGCGAATTAGAAGAATCGTTGACTTGAAGTGGTCAGGGGTTTACGATTTCGAATCATCGATAAGGATTCCTGAGTTTGAGGACGAGTACCCGGAGGAAATACACAAGACCCGCGACATATTCGAGGGCCACTACAAATACCGTTAATGATATCATAGGTCGGCCCGATATTTCTGATAGCGCTACGAATCTTTCCGGGCTGATTTGTTTGCCTCTTAGGTAGACCAAGCTTGATGCCGGCTTAGCGTTCGCGTGAGCGAGTAGGTTCGAATACATTTCCAACCGCATCACGTTGCCTCGCGATCCATCCTTCCACCCGCTGCGGTTGTCAAAGCGATTCGCGAAAAGCAGGATATCCTGAAAATACAGTTACCCGGTCGCAAGAGAACAAAGAACATGCGAAACTATTACGCGTTCAACGCTCATGACGTTCTCGAAAGCATTGAGTCAACCAGTCATTTTTGACCTGCACCTCAGCCGTTTTCCATTTCCTCTGTAAAATTTCGGGTCAACCAAATCCTAGTTTGGGTTGCTCTTTACCTTCTGCAAATTCGCGCAGCTTGGAAAGTCTAATATCGAAACAGGTCGAGGAGACTCTGCTCTTTTGTGTAGGAATCCCATATGGTTGATCTGGTTGATCGCCTCAAGCCCCAAACAACATCTCAGGATGACAAGTTGCTGAGTAGGACCCCGCCCACCAAATTGCGTTACGCTAAGGGCCAAAACATACTGGCGTTTGTGATTCTATTCCTCGTCTTCTCCGGCACAGCCCTCATGGCCGTGTTCTCCCAAACCAGTGTTCAAGCTCCATTGCTAACAAAACCCGTCACACTGGACGGACGAACCACGGACGCAGTTGAATGGTCTGACACGACAGAGAATCCTATCGCTATGTACACACGAGACGGATCAGAGAAGAAGGATGCCACAATTCGAGCCAAACATGATGAGGAATGGCTCTATCTTCTATTGAGGGTGGAGCGGCTTTCCTCTGACAACGCGCAAGATAACTGCGGCATCTACTACCACTGGGGACCCGGCGCGATCGGCACGCAGGGAAAGACTAGCGACGCGGGTCAGGTGAACAAACGAGGGATTGCCGGAGATTTCTATGGTTACGATGGTTCGCGTTGGCTCAATGATGTTGATGACGGCGGCACAAATGATGTTGAAGGAACTATCACACAGGACGATTCGTATATGTGGTGCGAATTTCGGAAGAAGCTCAACTCAGGGGACGCACGCCATGACTGGTCGATGTCAGCAGGAAACACTTACGGAGGAACTGATGAGCAGCTGTTTGCCGGCGTCCTTGACGCAAATACAAAGACGCCCTACACGGCAGCTCTGGCGCTCTCAATTCTAGAAAATCCGATCACCCCTACTGCCACAACCACAACGCCCACAACTCCAGGCGAGCCTCGTCAAACGCCAATTGGCGTGTTTGCATTAGTCGGACTAGTAGCTGTCTTGGTCGTAGCATCGTTTATGATCGTGAAAAGAAGAAGAAAACCGGCCGCGATCCCCGTTCAAGAAACGGAATCTGCAGTAGCAGAGCAAGAAGCACCTCGGCCCATTGAGGTTCCCGTGCCTTCCGGACCGAGCGTTTCGACTGGCTACACGGATTTGGACGCAGTTTTGGCAGGTGGCTTGCCGGAAGGATACGCGGTCTTGCTTGTTTCTCCATCCTGCGATGAAAGGGACCTCCTCCTGCGGAGAGTTGTCGAATCGTGCGTCTCCTCCGCCAGGCCCACCTTCTACGTATCAGGGGACTTAGGCAGGACAAGAGATCTGGCCTCCCAGTTCCAGAAGGACTTCTATGCCTTCTGCCCGCATGCTGACAGGTTGGCCGCACCAAACGTCTATGGGCTTCCTCGCGTTGAAAACCTGAGCGACTTCAACATAGTGTTAAGCAAGACCATCACGGACCGTGGCCTGGAGAAAGCGCCTGACAAGATGCTGATCCTCGACATTGTTTCGGAAGTACTTCTGCAACATAAATCGCTTACAACCCGCAAGTGGTTGGCGGATTTTGTTGACAAACGAAAAGCCCAAGGTTTCACGATACTGGCCACGCTCAATCCCTTGATAACCTCGAGAGAGGAAGCGCACACGGTCATCGATTTCTTCGACGGGATTATCGAGATCTACGAGAGAGAGCTGAAGGAACGGTCAAGACGTTTCCTAATAGTGAAGAAGATGTACGGCCGCAGGTACGTTGAGACAGAACTCTTACTGGACAAAGAAAAACTCTTCAAGCCTGCATCTGGGTCAACCGAAGAATGACGAAACATATTCTGGCCACAGCGATGCGGGGACCGCGGAACCAGCCTTAGGACCCCGCGCCAGCAATCCGCCCAAGACATTGAACAGGACCGCAACGGGGTGCATGTATGTGAATCTTCGGAGACATTGCTTCATTTCGACTTGGTAGGACGGTTTGTTTTAACGCGTCTGCCACAATTTGGTACGCGGCTGGAGTACCGGTCAAATGTCATCTGTGGCACGTGGATAGGAGCCCAGGACCTTCAGGAAGGTTGCGGAAGCCCTCAAGGCTTCAAGCGCTTCCGCGCATTTGTAGTCTTTTGAGTGTCCCTCGAAATCCACGAAGAAATAGTATTCCCAGGGCGTTGTTCTCACCGGCCGAGATTCAATCTTCGTGAGGTTTATTCCTCTGTCGGCAAGTTCGCCCAGTGCTCTATGAAGTGCGCCGGGAGCATGCTTTGTTCCGAATACAATGGTCGTCTTGTCTCTTCCTGATGGTTCTGGTTCGTGCTTGCTTATCACGAAGAACCGAGTGAAGTTCTGGGAATAGTCTTCTATTCCTTTGCGCAGAACCGTCAGGCCGTATATTTCCGCGGCATGTTCACTTGCAATTGCGGCAGAGTTTGGAAGCCGCCTCTCTTTTATCATCTTCACGCTGCCAGCGGTGTCGTAAGTGGGAGATGTCTGAATTCCCAGCCCATCCAGAAAAACTGAGCACTGAGCCAGCGCCTGCGGATGCGAGTACACGACTTTGATGTCCTCCAACCTTGTCCCTGGAGGACCAACAAGGCAATGGGTGATTCTATGCTTGATTTCGCCGATTATTCTCAGATTCGATTCGAGGAGAAGGTCGTAGGTAAGGTTGATGCTCCCCTCTAGTGAGTTCTCGACAGGTATGACTCCCATCTCTGCACCTCCGTCCTCAACTACTCCGAAGACTTTCTGAAGAGCCCTGCAGGGGAGAGTCTCGACTGTTATTCCAAAGTGGTTCAGCGCAGCCTGTTCACTATATGCACCATGCTCGCCCTGAAAAGCGACGACCCTTGGTTTGTTCATAGCTTCGTCTCACGAGGCGATGTGTCTACGGGAGTAGTTATCGAATGTTGCCGGCGCCTAGTTATTCTTGTTTTATGCCGGCCAATCTTCTGGCCATGTCCTTCTTTCTCTCGAGGTCAGAGAGCTCCCTGACCGCCATCTGGGCAGCCGCGGGTGAACCTCCACCATGCATGCAAAGCGCGCCAAGCCTCCCGGGGCCAGCCACCATGCTCTCAATCAACTTAGCAGCTCTCAATCTCATCTCCGCTGTGACCTCGCGGGACCCGCGGTAGTACTTCTCGACAAGCGCCCCGATCCTAAGGTTTTTCAGGTCGAGTTCTGACGGCATGCATGAGACCATGCCGCCCCCTATGTCCTCCGCTATCTTCTGAATTTCGTACGGGAGCCGGGAGACGCTGATTTTCGTGACATTTGCCAAGAGAGGGTCTGGGAACCATGCCCCAGATAGAGTGGCCTGGCCTTCGTGAGCGGCGCCCAGCGCCTGTGAGTACAGGGCTTCCGAGAGATAGGTCATCTCAGCTAGACGGTCAGCAAGCTGTCTGGAGAGCCCGTTGTACTCTGCCATCAGCGCGGCGGCACCTGTCAAGACGTCCCCACATCCAGCGAGGCACCCACCAAGAGTCATCCGGTGTAAGAGTACGAATTTGTTAACAGCTTCCGCCGCGTATTCGTACTCGCCATTCATGAAGACCCTCTCTCTCGGGACAAAGACATCGTCAAACACGACCAGCGACTCAGAAGACCCAAAATTGACGTTTCCCTTATCGAAACGATCTTCCAACTTCCTCTCGCCACCCGGCTGCATGTCAACCACTTGAACGACACCCTCAGCGTCCAGCGGGATCGCAAAAGCAATAGCATGTTCCTTCTCTGCCTCGGAGAAGCCAGTGCCAGGCTGAACGATTATCTCGTGTGAGCCTATGGCTCCTCCAATCATGCTTTTGGCTCCTCGAACTATGATACCTTTCCTGTTCTCGTCAACTAGCCTAAGATACATGTCTTTGTCTGGTTGGTGCCTCGGTTTCAGGGACCGGTTGCCCTTTGGGTCTGTTAGCGCTCCAGCACAAGTCAAGTCCCTGTCCTGTACCTTTGCGGCGTATCGTCTCAGCCCTTTGTGGTAGCTTGTCTTGAAGCGGGAATCTATTTCGTATGTGGTGTGCCACAGAGCATTGAGAGCATCCCAGCCACAGCAACGGCTGGCCGTGCAGACTCCAGTCTTCTGGCATACCAAGCGAGCCGCGCGAACACGATTGACCAGATCCTCTCTCGTCTTGTGAATTGAGCAGTAGGCGCTGATCGCAGCTCCAGACTCTCCCCTCCTAGTGAGAAGGCCCGCAAAGCTAGGGTCCCTCGAGAACTCATAGATCTGGCCAACGCCATTCAGAGCTAAGCGCGTAAAGGGGTTCTTTGTCACATCGGGTATGCGCTTCCCCAGTAGGTAGGCTTCGGCGTTCTGCTTCCTGATGCTGCTCAGGTACTCGCCTTTCGATTTCAATGTCATACAGACACATCACAGAAGTTCGTTGGAAATCACTAATCTCTGAATCTCTGAGGTGCCTTCGTAGATCTCGGTAATCTTCGCGTCGCGGTAGTATCTCTCAATCGGCAGGTCTGCCATGTATCCGTAACCACCATAGATCTGGAGCGCTCTGCGCGTAGCTTCGACGGCTGTTGATGCAGCGAACAGCTTCGCCATGCTGGCTTCTTTCGTATGCTTTCTTCCTTCGTCAGTCAATCGAGCGGCCCTGTAAGTCAACAGCCTCGCAGCCTCGATTTCTGTAGCCATGTCAGCAATCATCCAACGTATCGCTTGCAAGTCTGAGATGGGCCTCCCGAACTGGACTCTCGAGCGGGCATGCTGAATTGCTGCATCGAGAGATGCTTGAGCTATGCCTACTGCTTGGGCGGCGATGCTGATCCGTCCGCAATCCAGAGTCTCCATCGCGATCCTGAAGCCGTCTCCTCGCCTGCCAAGCATGTTCTCCGCTGGGACCCGCACATTATCGAACTTAACCTCCGAAACCATAGACGACCGAATTCCCATCTTGTCGAAGACCTTGCCAATCTTCACACCAGGCATGCCTCTCTCAACGATGAAGCAGGAAATCCCACGGTGGGCTAGAGACTTGTCAGTCATGGCAAACACGAGGTATGTGCTCGCCAGCGGGGCGTTAACGATGAAGTACTTTCGTCCGCTGACTACATACTCGTCGCCTTTCAGGACCGCCTTGGACTCCATCGACGCTACGTCACTTCCTGCACCTGGTTCAGTCAAGCAGAATGACCCGAGCTGCTTTCCCTGCGCTAGTGGTTTCAAGTAACGTCTCTTTTGCCTCTCAGATCCAAACCAAAGGAACGGCTGACTCGCTAACGACACGTGCACGGCCAATGTTACGCCGAGTGCTGCTGAGGCCCTGGAGATTTCTTCAACTGCCAGAACGTAGCTAACCACATCTTGGCCTGCGCCTCCGTACTTGCGTGGGATGGGTAGCCCCGTTAAGCCAGCTCTCCTCAATGCCCCCCATGCTTGCATGGGGAACTTTTTGCACTTGTCCCAACGGTCAGCGTTCGGCAAGACATAATCTTCGACAAATCTTCGAGTCCTTCTCATAACCGCCGCTTGGGGTTTGCTCACTGAAAATTCCACGTGCGTCACTCACTTTCAAATCCGGTCCAGCCAAGCAAATAGGTGTTGGGAACTAACAATACTTACAATACTCACTGTCGCCATCGTGCACAACTGGAAAGAACACGGAGCCCCGTGTCGCCAAAAAGGGTAATTACAGCCCTCGGCAAGTTCCGATGGTTCAAGATTGGGCGAATACGTCAAGGCCTGCGATGTCTCCGATGTTCAGGCAGGAACAATGTTCCCCGTGGATGTCGCGGGGAAACGTCTGATGATCGTGAACGTTGACGGAACTCTCCACGCTGTAGATAGGATCTGTACGCATGAAACGGCCGACCTGTCGTTAGGTTTCTTGACAGGGTCTGAAGTAACATGCCCCCTACATTTGTCGAGATTTGATGTCAGGTCCGGAGCGGTTCAGAATCCACCGGCAGTCGTGCCATTGGGCACATACAAGCTGAAAGTTGAAAGCACAAGTGTTTACGTAGAAGTTTGACACGTAGTTCGAGAATTGCTTGGAGAGTTTATATTGTTATGACGTACGTTATGTTCCGTCGGCCACACAATGTCTGCAGGTCTGAGTGTTGGTTGAAAGGCTACACACCATAAACGTTCTCAGGATCCGGGACGATTTCCCAATCCTCAGACGCCAAGTCAACGGAAAAACTCTAATCTACTTCGATAATGCCGCAACATCGCAGAAACCAAGAACAGTAATCGACTCACTCACGAGATACTACAGCGATTATAACGCAAACATTCACCGCGGAATCCACAAACTAGCCGAGGAAGCTACAATTGCCCACGAAGAAGCTCGAGAAAAAGTTGCGAAATTCATCAACGGCCGCCACACTGAAGAGATGATTTTCGTTCGAAATGCAACGGAAGCCATAAACCTAGTCGCGAATTCTTGGGGAAGGGCAAACATAGGAAGAGGGGACAAAATAGTCCTAACAATCATGGAACACCACAGTAACATTGTTCCATGGCAGTTGCTTGCACATGAAAAGGGGGCAGAAGTAGCATTCGTCAAGATCGATGAAAATGGGCTACTGCGACAAGACGAAATCCACGAACTGATTGACGAAAGAACGAAAATAGTCTGCGTGACGCACGCATCGAATGTTCTCGGCACCGTGAACCCGATTAGGGAAATCGGCCGCGTTGCCCACCGTTATGGCGCACTGATGATGGTGGACGCGGCCCAATCGGTTCCCCACATGTCCGTGAACGTGAGGGATCTTGATTGCGACTTTATGGCGTTCTCAGGCCACAAGATGATGGGGCCAACAGGAATTGGCGTTCTATTCGGAAAACGAGAATTCCTTGAGAAGATGCCACCTTTCTTGGGTGGAGGCGAAATGATCAGGGAAGTCCACACCACAGGTTCCTCGTGGAAGGATCTCCCATACAAGTTTGAAGCTGGAACGCCGAATGTCGCGGGCGCCATCGGGTTAGGGGCAGCGGTTGACTACTTGAATCATGTAGGAATGAATACTATACACGATCATGAGAGAGACATCGCGGATTACGCTCTAAGGAGAATGTCCGAGGTCAAAGGACTAGTAACCTACGGTCCAAGGGACGTCGAAAACCGGGTGGGGGTCATCTCCTTCAATCTCGGAGACATCCATGCTCACGACCTAGCGTCAATCATGGATGAGGAAGGCATCGCCATCCGCTCGGGCCATCATTGCGCACAGCCCCTGATGGAATTCCTTGGCGTGCCTGCAACTTCGCGGGCAAGTTTCTACATTTATAATACAAAGGAAGAAGTCGATGTGTTCATCAATGCCCTCGAAAAAGCCAGGAAGCTCTTCAGCCTATGAGTTCGGACATCTACAAGGAAATCATTCTCGACTATTACCGTAACCCACGCAACTTCGGCGACCTACCTGATCCGGACATCCGGGCAAAGGACACGAATCCTCTGTGCGGTGACATTATTGAGATGCAGCTGAAAGTCAGGGACGGTAAGATCGAGGACATCCGGTTCATGGGACAAGGTTGTGCAATAAGCCAGGCATCTGCATCGATGTTAACCGAAACCGTGAAGGGGAAAACGCTCGATGATATCAAGGCATTGGCGAAAGCAGATGTTCTCAGCTTGTTAGGCATTGACCCTGGCCCGACCAGAATCAAATGCGCACTTCTGGGACTGAAAGTTCTCAAACTAGGAGTCTACGGGTATCTAGGCCAAGCAGTCACAGAAGAAGTGAAACAGCTAGTCTAGTTGCGTTCCGCGAGCCAATTCGGCTCCTCAAGCCGATAGATTTTGGTTGATGAAAAGTTTATGAGAGATGCGCGCAAGCCTAGGCGGCATGCCAACCAAGTACACTCTTCCAGATTTGCCATACAAGTACAACGCGCTCGAACCAGTAATCTCTGAGGAGATCATGCGACTCCACCACGACAAGCATCACGCAGCATACGTAACAGGCGCAAACACAGCTCTCGACAAGCTTGAGAAGGCTAGAAAGGGCGAGCTGCAAATAGACATCAAAGCCGTGCTGAGAGACTTCAGCTTCCACTTCGGCGGACATGTTCTGCACAGCATCTTCTGGCCCAACATGGCGTCCCCGGGCAAGGGAGGCGGCGCACCCGGCGGAGCCATCGCCGACAAGATGAAGCAAGATTTCGAAGGCTTCGACAAGTTCAAGCAACAGTTTTCCGACGCGGCCAAGACCGTCGAAGGTTCAGGATGGGCGCTCCTACTCTACGACAACACAACCGACCAACTCGTTCTGACCCAGATCGAGAAGCAGAACTTCATGCACTTAGCACAACTTCCAATCCTTCTGGGTATCGACGTATGGGAACACGCTTACTATTTGCAGTACAAGAACGACAGGGCCGCATACGTTGACAAGTGGTGGGAAGTCGTCAACTGGTCTGATGTTGACAGCCGCTTCCAGAAAGCAAAGCGCTAGCTGCTCAGCGATTCACGTGAATGTCTCTGGAGAGGCCTGACTGAAATCAGGCCTCTTTCTTTTTCTATTCGTCTGGAACGTGGGCAATAGGCTAAATAGCAGAAAGGCTTCCTTTTACGGTGGATGCTGAGTTCGAGCATCTGCTAATCTTTCGCATTCTAATGAATAGTCAATCGGCAGAGGTGCATGAGTGTTGGTGAAGTTTGGGATCACCTTAGAACCTACAATGCCCCATGAGGAAGTGATTTCGCTTTCAAAAATGGCCGACGCCAGTAGAATAGAGCATGTCTGGATTTGCGATACGAGCCCGTCACCGCCCTTCGGGGATGTCTTCGTGACACTCGCCGCCTTGGCGGTGAACACGAAAAACGTGAAACTGGGTTCATCGATCTGCAACCCGTACACGCGAAATCCCGCTTTGATAGCGGCGGCAACTTTGTCCTTGGATAGCTTATCCAAGGGCAGAGCCATACTCGGTCTGGGCTCGGGTTCAATTGACAGGCTCACATCTTTGGGCATATCCCAGCGCAACCCAGTAGATACAGTCAAAGATGCCGTGAATGCATGCAGGAAGCTCTTCAATGGCGAAATTGTTTCCGTGAAGAGCCCGGGGTTTCAACTGCAGGACATTGTGCTCACCCAAGCAGGCCACAATATTCCGATCTACCTGGGTGGCTCTGGCCCGAAGATGCTCGGCCTTGCTGGCGAGTTAGCCGATGGTGTGCTCTTGACATGCAGTTCCGACTACTTGCCGACTGCGATTGGCTATGTGCAGAAGGGTGCTGACAAGTTAGGGAGAGATGTAGACGAGCTTGATATCACGAATTCTCTCGTCATATCACTCTCTGAAGATGAGATCGAAGCCAAAGGTGCCGCACGGGAAATTGTGCTTGATCTCGTGGCCTGGGGTAGACCTGAGGCGCTTGCAGCTTCAGGAATCAAACGCCAAGAGCAAGACGCCCTTCGGATAGCGATCGACAAGAAGGGACCCGAAGCGGCAGTCGACCTAGTCACGGACAAAATGGTTGATGCGCTCTCAGCTTCCGGGCCAATTGAAAAATGCTTTGTGAAATGCCAAGACCAAATCAAAAAGGGCGTAGGCCACTTGATATTCTGCCTACCATTCGGCCCTGACCCCGAGGAAGCAGTGCAACGAATTTGCAAAGAGCTCGTGCCAAAGCTTCGCGAAAAACAAGGTAAAGCCTAATCAATTCGTCCATCGCTTCCGGCATCGGAGAGCAGTCGCCTATGACTGTGAGCTTAACCCTGAGTTACGGCAAGTACCCGTTCTTGAAGGAACTGAACATTCAGGAAATCAACCCTGGTACATGCGCAGGGCCGGATGATTGGGGGAGCACGGAGGGGAAGAAGCAACTTAATGTCGTCAGCCCTATTGATGAGTCTCTGATTGCAAATGTCGCACTCGCATCAGAAGAGGACTATGAACACGTTGTCCGAGCGGCACAAGAGAACTTTCGCAAATGGTCCATGATACCTGCGCCGAAACGTGGGCAGGTTGTGCGACAAATCGGTGATGAGCTCAGGAAACTGAAGGAACCACTAGGTAAGCTAGTAACTTTGGAGATGGGAAAGATCTTTGCTGAAGGGATGGGTGAAGTACAGGAAGCGATTGACATCGCAGACTTCGCCGTTGGGCTGTCGCGGCAACTGTACGGATTGACGATGCAGTCTGAGCGCCCCTCACATCGAATGTATGAACAATGGCAGCCCTTGGGGGTCATCGGGATAATTACGGCATTCAATTTCCCAATTGCTGTTTGGTCATGGAACTCGATGATCGCTGCTGTCTGCGGCAACACGATGGTGTGGAAACCATCCTCAAAGACCCCGCTCAGCGGCATCGCAGTTCAGCACGTCGTGAATCGCGTAATGAAGGCAAACGACCTTACGGGAATATTCACACTCGTAGTCGGCACCGGCCCGACGATTGGCGAACGGCTCATCAACGACAAGAGAATCTCGCTGATCTCATCGACGGGATCAACGAAGATGGGAAAACGTGTCGCGGAAGCCGCAGCGAAACGACTGGCACGCACTATTCTCGAATTGGGCGGCAATAATGCAATCATTGTGGCGGAAGACGCGAACCTTGACCTAGCAACCCGAGCCATACTCTTCGGCGCTGTGGGTACTGCGGGCCAGCGTTGCACGACTACTAGGCGAATAATCGCGCACAGAGAGATCGTCGATGAGTTAACTGAGAGGCTTGTGAAGGGCTACGAGCAGGTTCGCATTGGCAACCCGCTCGAACCAGACACTTTGATGGGTCCAGTTGTAGACGGAGCGGCCGTGAATACGATGATGAAAGCGCTGGACGAGATACGGAATCAGGGCGGCAAGATAGTTGCGGGGGGGAAGAAGCTAGACAGGCCAGGGTTTTACGTCACGCCCGCGATTGTCCGAGTTCCAGGAAACACGCAGCTCGTTTGTGAAGAAACCTTTGCACCCATCCTGTACATCATGCCCTATAACACTCTTGACGACGCAATCAAGCTGCACAACGAGGTTCCCCAAGGCTTGTCTTCAGCCATCTTTACTGAATCTCTGAAGAACGCTGAGAGATTTCTCTCAGCTTTAGGCAGCGACTGCGGCATAGCCAACGTTAACATAGGCACCTCTGGTGCAGAAATTGGGGGAGCCTTCGGCGGAGAAAAGGAGACAGGCGGCGGCAGAGAGGCGGGCTCCGATGCTTGGAAGCAGTACATGCGCCGCCAGACGGTCACCATGAACTGGAGCGATGAACTCCCGCTAGCTCAAGGCATCAAATTCGGTGAATGAAACTAGGCATATGTGCTGCTCAATCTCCTTCGACGTATGTGAGCCATTGTGAGTGGTTGCTGTTTCGGCCTCTAACCGCGTTTTCATAGGCCGCCTGAAGCTTCCTGGTTATGGGAAAAGCCCCATTTCCAACCTTTCTTCCGTCAACTTCACTGATCGGCGTGATTTCTGCTGCCGTTCCAGACAGGAACAGCTCGTCCGACGTGTATAGTTCTTCTCTGGAAATGTCAATTCGACGGCATTCCACTCCAATTTCAGCTGCGAGCTGGATCACTGTGTCCCGCGTAATTCCTCGGAGGACTCCTGCTGAAGCAGGCGGGGTTGAAAGGGCGCCTCGCTTCACGCGAAAGACGTTCTCACCCGTCGCCTCCGATACCATTCCGTTTACATTCAGCAGAATCGCTTCGTCGTATCCTGCCTTGATAGCTTCTATTTTCGCGAGCGCCGAGTTGGCATAATTAGCTGAGGATTTGGCCTGCGGTGGCAACGTCAACGGGCTAATGCGGCGCCAAGAGGATACCATGCACCTCACGCCCTTTTCCAGGGCCCCCTCGCCAAGGTATGCTCCCCAACGCCAAGCCGCAATTGCCAAATCCACTTTGTTCGGAAGCGGGTTGACGCCCATCTCGCCATAACCATAGTATGCTATCGGCCGAATGTAGCATTCGTCTGAACGATTCGCCCTGACAGTCGACTTAATTGCTTCAGCAATTTCATCGGCATTGTATCTGAGCTCCATCAGGTAGATCTTCGCACTGTTTATCAAACGCCAGACATGGTCGTAGAGCCTGAATATTGCAGGCCCCCCATCAGTCCTGTAACAACGTATTCCCTCGAAGACTGCAGTTCCGTAGTGCAGCCCGTGTGTCAAGAGGTGAATCTTAGCCGCGTCCCAGTCAACGATGTCTCCGTTGAGCCAAATCTTGGTCGCCTTGTCCACCGCTGAAAGCCTCAGCCGTATGCCGCGATGCGCCCAATAAAAGCCTGAAGAGGTATGAGAACGAACGAGTCTAGGCGCAGAATCGTGGGACAGAAGAAGAGTTGCTCAGGCGATCTGGACGTGGTCTACTTGGTAGTAGCGCTTTGCGAGCATGCGAGTCTTGTCTATCGTTCTCCCATTCTTTCCTATTGCCAGAGCCTTGTCTTTGGGGTCGACTTCGACCACTACAATCTTGCGGTCTGGCCGCTCGGTTATTCGAACTTCCCTGATTTTGGCTGGCGAGAGGCAATTCCGCACTAGCCCTTCTATATTGTCGGAGAATTCTACGACTTCTATGGGTTTGCCAGTCATCTTTCGGAGCATGTTGATGTTCTTCCCTGCTTTGCCGATCGCAAGGCCCATGTCACCGGTTTTGGTGACGAAGATAATTCGGTCATATTGGTTGTCGATTACGCAGTCGTTTGCGGTGGCCCCAGTGATATTTTCGAAGAGAGCGATGAAACGCATCTCCTCACCCGTCAGCTTTATTCGCGATGTTGCCATTTTCTAGCGCTCAGCCAGCTTCAGGATCTCGGAATCTCCAGGTTCCTTGACCGTCAGGGCAGCCACCACGAAGGGTTTTCCGCATGCTGTTCCCAGGTCTACGCTTGGGCCCGGGTACTCGAACACAGGAACCTGCGATTGTTTGGCGTAATATACTATGTTCGATTTATGTGGTTCGGGACAATTCGACGATAGGATGAGCAGCTTCGCCCTAGCCAGTCTGGCCGAGTCTACAGCTTCCCTGACCCCGAAGGAGACTTTGCCGGTCTTTACGGCTATCTGAATCTGCTTGTTTACGTCCACTCTTGCTGTCTGCACTACTTCTTGCCCTTCTCCGGCATCGACATGTAGACTTCAATGAGTCCGGTTCCCATCGGAACTTGCTGTCCTACTATGACGTTTTCGGCCACTCCTCTGAGAGTGTCACGAGTTCCTTTGATTGCGGCGTCGACTATTGTGGGTATGGTGATCTCGAAGGCCGCCTTAGCGAGCGTGCTTGCTTTCTCACCGCTGACTCCATGCCTTCCAACCTGCAACACTTCGCCTGATGCGGTCATTGCATCGGCGACAAGCATGACGTGGCGCACATCAACATCGAGGCCCTGCTCTTCGAGGACCGCTGTGGCTTCGCGGATTATGATGTTGCGGGCTGCCTCGATGCCCAGCACCTCAGCGACCTCATGCATGTTATTGGAAATTGTTCGAGCGGTGTCGACACCTGGGGTTTCCAAGGTCATTGCCAAGTTGGATCCTTCAGTGCGAATTACCCATTCGCTCTTATCGCCTGTCTTCTCTTCCATGACCAGTGCTCGCTTGACTTGCGGTATACCCTTGACGTGCATCATTGGCAAGCGGTTGAGAAGCCTGTTGAATTGCGCTATGTCCATCTCCTGCGTAGTGATGTGTATCGTATTCCTGTCTACTTCTACCTTGCAGCCCCCAGGAGTGACCGCCCCCTTGACATCTTTGATTGTGACGTCGCGTTCTTTCATGGCCTCGGTGTTGAGCGTTACCTCTATGCGCATTTTGGTTATGTCTGATTCAATGCTCGACGCAATGTTTCCCAGTGTTGTGTGGGTTATGCTTGTTGCTACTTCTTGAGCCTTCTCGCGGCTTGCACGGTGCTTCTTGCCTAGGTAGACGTTCATCATGGGTGTAGACGGAATCTTCCGTGCGTCAACGATCTCGATTAACCTCGGAAGGCCTAAGGTTACGTTCTGTTCTCTGACGCCTGCGAAATGGAAGGTCCTGAGCGTCATCTGGGTTCCAGGTTCGCCGATTGATTGGGCGGAGACGATTCCTGCTGCTTCGCCTGGTTCGATGGTTGCTCTTCGGTAGTTCTTTACGGCTTCCTTTATTGCTTCATCAACACCCTTGCGTGTGAGTTTTGCTTTGAGTAAGCTCTGCTTAAGCTCCTCTGCGAGGGCGGGAGTGAGGTCGCGTTTGATATCTGCAATCTTTTTGTCGATGTAGGCTTTGCTGGCTTTGGCGCCTTTCTCAATGGTCAGTTGTATTCGCTCGACCAGCCGTTCGGTGTTGACGGCCTTGCCGTGGTCGCTCTTTGCCGTGTCGACTCCATCTTCTCCGTATCTGAACTGTATGATGTCGCCTCTTGAGTCTCGAACAGTTCCATCGTATTCGACCCTGATGTGCTCCAGTGCGTTGATGAGTCGGCGCTGCATGTAGCCGCTCTGCTGCGTTCGGACCGCTGTGTCGACCAGCCCTTCTCTCCCACCCATGGCGTGGAAGAAGAATTCTACCGGACTCAATCCATCTTGGTATGCTGAGTATACGAAGCCGCGAGCCTCCGCGCCCGCGTCCCCTCTCTCAAAACAGGAGAGAGCCCTCTCCCTATAGCCCCGCCTAATTCGTTGACCGCGGATTGATTGCTGCCCCACGCTGGCCACCATCTGTGCAATGTTGAGCATTGACCCGCGGGCGCCAGTCTGAGTCATAATCACGCCCGCGTTGTCCGTCTTGGTCTTCAGGTATTGCTCTGCAAGCTCCCCGGCTTGGTCCCTTGCCTTTGACAGTTCGTCCATGATCCGAAGTTCCAGCGACTCCTCAAGTGACCGGCCAGGTAATCTCTCTAGGGTTCTTCTCTTGTACTGCTCGATTAGGTCCTGAACGTGTTCCTCGGACTTTTTGATCGACTTCGAAATCTTTTCCTTAATTGAGGATGGGGTATCAAGTTCGTCAACGCCGTAGGTGAAGCCTCTCAGCGTAATGAAACGGTCCAACAGTTTGATTAGACTGTTCAAGAAGTCTCTGGAGATCTCAGAACCGTAGTCCTTGACCAAGCGGTGAAAGAGGCTCTCTGAGCGTTCGGCTCCGATTGTGTTCTTGTCAATAACGCCCTGTACGAGTTCTCCGTCTTTGACTACGACTGCGTTACCGTCCTCTTGGGTGACAATGCTTGACTTGGCGACGAAGCTGAATCCCTTCGGGAGGAAGAGGCCGAAGATCTGCTTTCCGCTCCAAAGTTCGAGGGGCCTCTTAATTTCAGGCGGCGGAACTTCACCTGTGTATTCTGCAGCAATGAGGAGTTTCCCCACTTCCTCTTTCGTGAGGTACGTAGATTTCCTGGTGAGAAGATAAGCAGCAGTCAGAAGGTCTGTCTTTGCGCCAATTATCGGCCCGCCATATCGAGGCGAGAGTATTTGGTCTTGGACCTGCATGAGCAGCTTGGCTTCGGTCCTGGCCTCTTCGCCCTGCGGGACGTGTAGGTTCATCTCGTCTCCGTCGAAGTCAGCGTTGTACGGTGGGCAAACACATGGATTCAACCTGAAGGTCTTGTACGGCAGAACCTTGACGGTGTGCGCCATTATGGACATGCGATGTAGTGATGGCTGCCTGTTGAACAGAACGATATCCCCGTCCCGGATGTGCCGTTCGACAATGAACCCCGGCTGGATAGCTTCCGCCAAGCTTTCGCGCTCGGTGACAAATTCGAGTCTGACCCGTCGCCCGTCAGGCCTCACAACATAGAGCGCGCCCGGGTACTGGTCGGGACCATTCCGGATGAGCTCACGTAGTTCCTCAATGTTCCAAGGTGTAACTCTCTCTGGAATCGTAAGGCGCTGTGCGACTTCGAGTGGGACACCGACCTCGTTGATATCTATGTTTGGGTCAGGTGAGATAACTGTCCGCGCAGAGAAGTCAACTCGCTTTCCAGATAGGTTGCCTCTGAACCTCCCCTCTTTTCCTTTCAGACGCTGGCTCAGAGTCTTCAGGGCACGGCCAGACCTGTGCCGGGCCGGCGGCAGGCCTGAGACTTCGTTATCGAAATAAGTAGTAACATGGTATTGGAGGAGCTCGTGAAGTTCCTGGATGATGTTAACGGGGACGCCCGACTCGAGGGCTTCCTTCAGCTTCTGGTTGATTCTGATGATGTCGACCAGTTTGTGGGTCAGGTCGTCTTCCGAACGGATGCCCGACTCCAAGGTGATTGAGGGGCGAACTGTAACCGCAGGAACAGGGAGAACCTGAAGAACCATCCATTCAGGCCGCGCCGAAGTCGAATCCATTCCAAGCAGAAGGAGATCCTCGTCCGGGATACGTTCAAGGCGTTCACGGATCGCGCTGGGCGTAAGCCTAGATGCGCCGCCGTCCACCATTTCGTGGAACGTGGTCGGCTTTCCATGTTCCACCCGGTATTGGCGAGCACCACAGTGTGGGCATTCTTGAGATTTCTTTGCGTCCTTCATCACGGCTTCATAGAATGAAGCGGGAATCTCGTTGAGTTGTTTCTGCTCTCTCTGCATAAGTTCGTTGTAGGCTTTGATCTTGTCTGCTGAGAGCAGAATTCGGCCGCAGTTGCGGCAGGTGACTTGCAAGAGTTTGTAAATTAGTTTGGCGAAGGCAACGTGGATAACGGGCTCGGCAAGTTCGATGTGGCCGAAATGCCCCGGGCAGGCCGAGGCTGTGTTGCCGCAGGTCTTGCATTTCTGGCGTGGTTCAAGGGTGCCCAGTCGGCCGTCCATGAGGCCGGAAACGATGGGCACGCCATCTTCATCATACGTGTCCGCCGTCTGAATTTCGACCGCTGATAGTTTTCTGATTTCGCTGGGCGAGAGGAGAGTGAAGCGGATGCTTCCAATGACTTTGGTTGCTTCTTCAGCCACCGACACTTCTCAAGCACGCTCCGAGACTTCCAAGCGGGGCGCAACGCCAAGCGCCATGAGTTCCTGCAGAAGCAGTTTGAACGCGTAGGAAAGCTGCACTCCAGAGATTACTGCCTTGTCTCCATCGATGCGGCATATGTACTTGTTCTGTTTCACGTCGTAGTACGCAAGAAGGCCGCATGTTTCGCAGACCATCACAGTATATTTGTCTGACTCTTCGAGTAACCGATCCCTCAATAGTGCTGACGCTCCATGGCCGATGAGGCAGTCTCGTTCCATTTCGCCGAACCTGAGCCCGCCACCTCTCGCGCGACCCTCGGTTGGTTGGCGGGTAAGCATCTGCACCTGCCCGCGGGCTCGGGCATGCATCTTGTCGGATACCATGTGGTGTAGCTTCTGGTAGTAGACAACCCCAACAAACACGTCCGCCACGAGTCTCTTGCCGTCGACGCCATTGTACAGAACCTCCCGGCCACTGTGCTGGAAGCCGAGTTCAAGCAGCATTTCACGCAGAACCTCAGGCCTCTCGTTGCTGAATGCAGTCCCATCGACTGGTTCACCACGGAGGCTTGCAACCTTCCCTGCCACTGCTTCCACGAATTGCCCAATGGTCATTCGTGACGGGATCGCGTGCGGGTTGATGATTACGTCAGGCACAATTCCCTGCTCAGTGAACGGCATGTTCTCCTGAGGTATCAGCGTCCCAATGACTCCCTTCTGGCCGTGCCTTGACGCAAACTTGTCGCCGAGTTCCGGTATCCGGGAGTCCCGGACTCGGGCCTTGACCAGACGGTTGCCCTCGATGGATTCCGTGAGAAACACTGCATCTACAACGCCCTCTTCTGAGGGACGCATGCCCACGGAGGAGTCTCTCTTGGTCGGCCCCTTGACCTCAAACTCTCGGTATTCCTCTAAGAATCGGGGAGGGCTCGTTCTTCCTATCAGCACCATGTTGCCGGTGACGTTTGATTCGACTGAAATCACACCGTCCTCTTCCAGAAGCCGGTAGTACCTGTCGCCCCTGTACCCTCGTATGCCAGCCTCGGGCAACTCGAACTTGTCGCGAAGCCCGCCGAGGTATTGTCTGCATTCAGCCTCATAGACTCGGTAGAAGGTTGATCGGAAGAGGCCTCGGTCAACCGAAGATTTGTTTATGATGATCGCATCTTCCATGTTGTAGCCTTGGTAACATAAGAGTGCCACGACACAGTTCTGCCCAGCAGGCCTGTTATCGTAGCTTATAATATCCATGGGCTTAGTTCGGACCACTGGAACCTGTGGGTAATGAAGCACGTGCGCCCGTGAGTCCACGCGATTTGAGTAGTTGACTGAAAATACGCCGAGTGCTTGTTTCGCCATGGCAGACTCGTATGCGTTGCGGGGTGACTGGTTGTGTTCTGGGTATGGGATCAGCGACGCGCAGATTCCCAGAATGGTGTATGGCGCGATTTCTAGGTGAGTTGTGTGCTCATTGATTCGGTTCGGCGTCACGGCAACAAGCGCGTTCTCCTCTTCGTCCGCATCTAGGTATTCGATTATGCCGCGTTCAACGAGGTCCTGCCAGCGCATCTCCCCGCGCTGGACGGCTTCAACATGCTCCCGGGCCAAGTGGGGTTTGCTGTTTTCTACTATTACGAGGGGCCTTCTAACGCGGCCATCGTCGCAGTTAACATAAAGCTCTGCGCGACCACCTTCCGACTGCGGCGGTGAATATGCCACATTAACTTCCGAGCTTATCTCACCATTCCGGCGCATTCTGACAAGCTCCGCAGCCAGCTTCTCAGCATCCCGCGCGTATCCAGCGATTAGGCCATCCACGAAGACTTTGGCGCCCACTTCGCGCAGTTTTCTATCAGCTTCGTCAACGCCAACTACCCCCATTCTTCTGAGCTTGGAAACGAATTCGCGGGCGTCAACCCCTATGGAGATAACAGCGCTGAGGGCAAGGTTCTTGACGAGACCGCAGTTTGAGCCTTCGGGTGTTTCACTCGGACAAAGCCGCCCCCAATGCGTGGGATGAAGATCTCTCGCCTCCAAGTTCGGCTGACTTCTGCTAAGCGGCGACTGGAGCCTACGCAAGTGACTCAACGTAGACGAGAAATTAGTCCTATCAAGCAGCTGTGTCACGCCTACGCGGCCGCGAACCCAGTTGCCCGTCGCTATCGCATGCTGAATCCTTTCTGAGATGATTCCCGGCCGGATGGCGTTGCTTATCGAGAGCTCCGCATGGCGGCGGATTGTTATTCGTTCGAGCTGGTACTTGAGGTCGCGGATAAGATTCCTGAAGGAAATTCGGAATAATTCGGCAAGAAGAGAACCGGCAAGCTTGAGACGTTTGTTGGCATAGTGATCTTTGTCGTCGGATTTCCGCATTCCCAGCTTCAGTTCTATGACACGGCAGCCAACTTCCGCTAGATAAGCAGCCTTTTCCTTCCTATCCTCCGGGCTGCGCCCTATATGAGGAAGGAAATTCCGGTCGAGCGCTGTTTCAGCCTTCTTCAGTCGGTAGTCTTCAACCTGTCCCGGCGCCAGACGATTACCAACGTAGAGTAGCGCATCGCGTTGAGTTACGACTCCGATTGATTTCTCGAAGGTTGAGGCGAGGTGGTTCTGAATTGTTTCATCCGTGGAAATCATTTCGGCGATCTTGGAATCTTCCTCATAGCCCAGCGCCTTCATCATTACTACTAGCGGAATGTCCGAAGGCACGCCGGGCATAGTGACGTAGATCGCCGCATCAGTCTTGAGTGTGACTTCGGTACGCGCCCTAAAGCCTACAGTGGTTGAGAATATCTTCGCCTTGTAGGTTGGATGGACGCCAGTCTGCTCAACGTCAACCAGTATCCTGTTGGCGGCCAGGTCCTCCAGGGCAACAACGACTCTCTCTGCACCGTTCACAATGAAGTAGCCTCCAGGATCAAGCGGATCTTCTCCTATACTCACCAGCTCGTCAGGAGCCATGCGGGAGAGAGGGCAGATCTTTGAGCGAAGCATTACTGGAAAGTCGCCCAGATAGACTATCTCGGTCTGGCCTTCCCTCTCTCCGATGACTGGAGTCATCTCCAAATGGAGTGGTGCAGCATAAGTGAGGTTTCTGATTCTAGCTTCAGTCGGGAATATTTGCCGTTCCGAGCCGTCTACTTCGGTTACTCGCGGCGTCCCGATCTCAATCTTGCCCAACTTAATCTTAAGCGGGTAGTCTTCGATCTCGATGGGAATTTCACCCGTCTCATCAACTATCGCCTGCAATCCACTTTCGATGAACTCGTTATAGGAGTCGACGTGCTGCCTGACGAGGCCTATCTCTTCTAGGAAGTGTTTAATCAGCTCCCAGACTTGGGGGCTAACGGTAGAAGTTGATGTTATTGCCATAATATCACATTAACCTTCAACAACATATCGGTAAACGATGACTTCCCCCGCGGTTGGGCTTTTGCGCGTTATGCGAATGATGTCACCGGCCTTTGCGCCCAACGCCTTGGCCGCTGGGTCATTCAGGCGAATGTAGGGTAGTTGATGTGGCCTTATGTGAAACTCGCGCATCAATTCATCTGCATCCTTCTTTGAAAGAAGCTCATGCTTCGGAACGAATTGATGCTCGAAAATGTCGTATGGGATCTCCTTTTCGCTATCCTTCAAGCTAGGTATTCTCTCCGCAGAGAAAAGGTTCATCTGGCCCTTAATTCGAGCCTTACCGAAACTTTCCCTACATGCACCAGAACTCGCCGTAATAAAGTTTCAGCTATCACAAACGCTCCGCTAATGCATCCAACCTCCCGACACGCAAGCTTCGGAAGCACATCAGCGTCTCGTCGGGAGGTGATGATATACCTGCTCTGCCTAATTACGGTTTAGTTAGTCGAAAAACTCTGACCCTGATCATCGAGGTACCAATATACATGGCGATCCCAGTCCTCTATGCTGCCCTCGTGAAGCTTGTGCAGTCCCCGCGCTAACCCAGCCTTATTGAACATCGATTGATTTCCATTCGGAGGAAAGACTGGACAAGGACTTGACCGAGGACGAGCTTCGGAAGAGTCGCTGCCAGAACCAGAAACCCGTTCTTCCGGTAAGCATAAGCCCTGCGCCATCTCCGGCGGCCTTGGCCTCTATACACATCCATTGAACCGGCGTGCACCAGCGAAGCAATTGGCCATACTCTACATCCTAGTATAGAGACTAGACACCGTAAGAATATAGGCACATTCTGATTTTCGAATATTCGGCGAAGGGAATGCTGTCGCCTACAAAACAACGAATCCTGAAAATGCAGTCGGAAATCTGCAAAATACTCTCCAATCCTAGGCGCCTCCAGCTGCTTCATGAGCTGCGGCAGGGTGAGATGACTGTTGGGCAACTATGCTCGGTTACTGGGCTTAAGCAGGCCAATGTTTCACAGCATCTGGCTCTGATGCGGCATCGGAAGATGGTTGTAGAGAGACGCGAGGGAAACTCAGTGTTCTACAAAATATCTGACGAGCGCATCAACAATGCCTGCGACATAATGCAGTCAGTTCTTCTTGACCAAGCGAGTGAGGATTCCAAGTTGGTTCGTTTAGCGGCAGTCTCCAGTCGCCGTTAGGAGTTGAAAAAGAAATGCAAGTCTTGGAAGAGAAACCAGTGAGCCTACAGAAACGCAACAAACTAGTCATCATCTGCTCCAAAGGCAGCCTAGACATGGCCTATCCGCCTCTGATGTTGGCTACCACGGCTGCAGCAATGGGCATGGATGTGCATCTCTACTTCACTTTCTGGGGGATCAATATGATCACGAAGAAGACTGTTGACGCGTTGAAGATCTCCCCTGTGGGAAACCCGGCCTTGCCGATGCCCAACATTCTCGGTATGATTCCTGGAATGAGTGCAATGGTGACATCGATGATGAAGAAGAAGATGCAGAAGATGAAGATGCCAAGCATTAGAGAAATGATACAGACAGCAAGGGAAGGCGGCGTGAAATTCCACGCATGCTCGCCGTCCATGAACATGATGGGCCTGACGAAGGATGATTTGATTCCCGAGGTTGACGACATCATCGGAGCAACCACTTACCTCGACTTGGCCTCGGAGGACGCGATCACTCTCTTCGTGTAGGAGGCTGGCACAGCTTGGCTACCCGCGAAACTATTGTCAAACCTACTGTTGTCGTCGATTCTCGTGGAACAATGTGTCCTGGGCCTATCACTGACCTGTTCAAGGCTTACCGCAATGCCAACGTTGGCGACGTCATCGAGCTACTAGCAACGGACCCCGCGGCCAAAAGCGATACCCGAGCCTGGGCAAAACGCAGCGGAAACGAAATCCTCGCAGTCGTAGACGAAAAAGACCACGTTCGTATCCAAGTCCGAGTGGTCAAGAAGGGCAGGCAATAGAGCCGACCATTCTTGAGCAATTCTCCAGTGAACATAGTTGTAGTTGGCGGCGGAACAGGCGGCACCCTCTCTGCCAACCTGCTCGCCAAGCAACTCGCAGCGGAGATCGCAGCAGGAAATGTCAATGTGTACCTAGTGTCCGGCTCAGAGCAACACATCTTTCAACCTGGGTACCTACATGTTGCCTTCAAGAATCAAAACGCGCGCGAGATCGTACGCGAGGAGGATTCCCTAGTCAGGAGAGAAGTGCATTTTATCAAGGAGAACGCGGACAGACTTGACCTGAAAAACCAAACAGTCCTGCTGGAATCTGGTAAAACAATCAAGTACGATTATCTGATTATCGCAACGGGGAGCGTACCTGACCCCAGTGCGATTCCAGGACTCAATGAATCTGCCTTGAATTTCCATACAAGCACTGCCGAATCCAAGAAGGTATGGAACGCAATTCAGCATTTTGAAAAAGGCCACGTCGTCATCGGGATTGCGGGAGTTCCACACAAATGTCCTCCCTCACCTAACGAAGCGGCCTTCTTGTTGGACGACTATTTTAGGGAGCGAGGAATCCGCCAGGATGTGAAAATGATATACGTTACACCTTATCCGCGCCCGTACCCCGCAGAACCGATGTCCAGAGTTGTCGAACCTCGTTTCGAAAAACGAGGGATAGAGGTCGTCACCTTCTTCAACGTAGAATCAGTCGATGCACAGAAGCGGGAAGTCTACTCACTGGAAGGCGATTCGATATCTTATGACCTACTGATTATGGTGCCTCCGCACCGAGGTGCAGATGTAATACTCAAGTCAGGTATAGGTGACGCAGACGGATGGATTCCGACCGACAAAAACACGATGAGAATTATTGGCTACGAGAACGCGTACGCAATCGGCGACGCAACGAATATTCCAGTCTCGAAGACTGGCGTAACAGCACACCTTGAGGCCATCGTAGCCACGAACAACATAGTTTCTGCAGTCCGCCGAAGAAGAGAGATCTACAGGTACAATGGCAGAATAAACTGCCCCTTTGAGATGGATTCAGGCAGGGCATCCTTCGTGGTCGGGTCGTATGATATGCCTGTAAGGGAGATCCAGCCGTCGAGACTCAGGTACGCGATGAAGAAAACCTTCGCCAAGTTCTACTGGAGAACACTCTCCGGAAACTGGGACTGGCTCCTAAACGCATATTTCGGAAAAACCCACAACGTCCAAACCACAGAGGTGTGACTAGCCGTGCCCACCACGGTCAAAGCCAAAGTGAAATGGGTTGAGGGAATGAAGTTTTCTGGAGAATCAGCCGATGGAAGAACTCTTGTCTTGAACTCTGCGGAGGAGATGGGGCAAGCATTCACACCGATGGAACTATTCCTCATTTCACAGGCCGGTTGCACGGCCATGGATACTGTTTGGATACTGGAGAAAGAACGGCAGAAGGTTGAGAGTCTTGTGATATCAGTTCAGGGCATTCGAAGGGACGAGGACCCACGCTACTACGAAACCATCGACCTCGAATTCCTGGTTTCTGGCAAAGCCATAAGAAAAGAGTCTGTTGAGAGAGCGATCAGGTTATCCCAAGAGAAATACTGCTCAGCTCGCGCCATGTTACGTCCTGATATCAAAGTGAGGATTGTGTATAGGATCGCGACTGCTGACGAGCCGGAGCAGAAGTACGAATACGCCGTGCCTGCAGTGTGACTTTGGCCGTACAACACAACATCTCTGAATTTTGTCTCAGTTCAGACGCTTACTGGCGAACCATCTGACACACATCGGCTTAGGCAGGAACTTGTCATTGTAAATGTCAATCGTGTTTATCATGAGCGGTCAATGGAAAGTATAATGACGGAAATTGGGCAGCCCAAGAATGATTCGCAAGCCAAAGAAGAAAAAGGAAAAAGTCCCGGCAGCTCCTGTCCAAGCGAGCACATTCTAGAAGCTCCCAGACAGCGCCATCCCCCTCTCTGAATTTACTGCGCTTAAGTAGTCGAACCCATACACAGCCCGCCGATTCATGTAGACGGCGGACTGAAGCCTATTGCAGAAGAGCCAGGAAGAGTCCTACAAGTACGACCAGAATAGGCGCGTCTTAGCAGAACGCTACGAGAGAATCAAGTTGGTACTTGAACTGATCTCAGGAACCGTCGTTCCACTCCTCGCCTGCCTGTTTCTACTGCTTACTGGGGCGTCTCAGATTCTGAGCCAGAGCCTAATGTCGATGACCGACTCATACTGGGCCGCGGTCGCGGCATACGTCATCTCTTTCCTACTCTTCCTACATGTCGTGGAGTTGCCGTTCTCATTTTACTCAGGCTTCGTCGTGGACCACCGCTTTGGTCTCTCCCGACAGCTTCTGCGGGATTGGGCCAGTGACGCGGTGAAGGAATTGGGGCTCGAAGGTGTGTTCGGCGTGATTCTTGGGCTTGTCTTGTACTATCTCATACGAGCCACGGAGCTTTGGTGGTTCGCGGCCGCAGTTCTCTTCGCGATCTTTTCGATCGTGCTATCAATAATTTTGCCATACCTAATCATGCCCATTTTCTACAGAGTGACCGCGCTTTCCGACACGGGATTGAAAGAGAGCCTGATTGCTATGGTTAGGAAGGTCGGAGCAAAGGACATTGACAGGGTTCTCGTAGCCGACGAGAGCCGGCGGTCCATAAGGGCGAACGCGATGTTCTCCGGAATCGGGCGCAGCAAAGCCATCGTCGTCTTCGATACTCTGGTTGACAAGTTCACCAGGAGAGAAACGGTAACGGTCGTGGCTCACGAGTTGGGCCATTACGTGAACAAAGACGTTTGGAAGTCCGCACTAGTTTCCGGGTTCTTCGCGATTCCGCCGTTCTTCATTGCAGACCGGGTTCTGAGGTTCAGTAGAGGTGTTGCATCGTCGGAGATCGCCAACCCGGCCGGCTTTCCAATAATCTTCGGAATCTTCATCGCCGTGAGTTTTGTTCTGCAACCGCTTTCGAACTGGATCTCTCGAAGAATGGAATCGCAGGCTGATTGGTTTGCTCTGGAGGCAGCTGAGGATCCGGATGCGCAGGCGTCTGCGGAGCGCCGCCTCGCTGACATGGACCTTTCTGTGGACAGGCCGAAACGTTTGGTTGAGCTCCTCTTCTACACACACCCTCCGTCCTCCAAACGAATCGAGATGGCGGAGAAGTGGAAGCAGAATCACGCGTCTTGATCGGCAGAAGGCGACGATGATCATCCAGTTGGAACGTAGTCGTTGAGCGCGAGTATTTCGAGTTCCTCGAACCTAAGATACTGTAGGGCCTCAACGATGGCCGACGCAAGCTCTGGGGTTGTCACAACTGGAATATTGTGCTCAACGGCTAGTCTCCTGATGGCATATTCGTCTTCCAAAATAGCTTGGTCTATTGCTCCGTTTCCACTGGTTGGTATGTTAATGACCAAATTGATTCTCCCGTTCAGCAGGTAGTCCAGTATGTTCGGTTTCTTCTCTGCCTCCCCTATTTTGTGAAGTGAAATGACTCTTCTCAATCCTGACAGATGCAAGGCCTGCGCTGTATGTTCGGTTGCGTAGATCTCGAAACCCAGCGACCCGAGGGCAATGGCGATTGGGATGACGCGGTCCTTGAGCTCCTTGCCGCCGACGGTGATGAGCACACCGCCTCCTAGGCGCGGCAGCGAGATTTCGGTGGCCTCTAACGCTTTTGCTAAGGCGTCCGAGAAGTTGCGTCCTAGGCAGGCCACTTCGCCGGTGCTGAGCATTTCAACACTCGAAACAGGATCCGCTCCAGTCAGTCGTACAAAACTGAACTGTGGAACTTTCACGCTGAAATGCCGGGGCTCAGACTCGTCTGATGCGTCGGTCCTGTTCAGTTTCTGTTTACCGATCAAGACTGGGATTGCGGCTTGGATGAGGTTTCGCCCTGTGGATTTGCTGATGTAGGGCATGGACCGAGACGCCCGGGCGTTGCATTCAATCACGTAGACCGTGTCGCCCTTCACCAAGTATTGAATATTGAACGGACCGCGGACCCCTAGGCCCAGGGCAATCTCCTTGCTGTAATCCCGAACCTTCCTTGCGATGTTTGTGGGCAACGTTTTCGGTGGAATGCTTACCGTGGCGTCGCCGCTGTGTATGCCGGCGTTCTCGATATGTTCCATCACGGGGCCTAGCAGAATGGTCGTTCCGTCACAGACCCCGTCTACTTCGACCTCTCGCGCATTAAGGAAGAACTTTGAGATGACCACAGGATGCTCCTGAGATACGCTCGCGGCAAGCGCCAAGTATTCTTCCAGCTGCTGCTCATTATCTGCAACCCGCATGGCGGACCCTGAGAGAACGTAGCTGGGCCGGACGAGCACCGGATATCCAAATTCTCTTGCGAAGCGTCTGCAAGCCTGAACGGAGGTTGCTTTCCTCCAGCTGGGCTGGGGTATGTCCAGTCTATCTAGAAGTGAGCTGAACTTTGCCCGGTCTTCAGCGCGGTCAATGGTTCTGCTGCTCGAACCCAGTATTCTGGCGCCATGCTTTGCTAGTGAAGGTGCCAGCGTGTTCGCTGTTTGCCCGCCCACGCTGACGATGATTCCTTGTGGCATTTCCTTCTCGTAAATGTCTAAGACTCGCTCAAGGGTCAGTTCCTCGAAGTAGAGCTTGTCGCATATGTCGTAGTCTGTGGAAACGGTTTCAGGGTTGCAGTTGATGAGTATAGCCTCTTCAATGCCGTTTTCCTTCAATCCAAGAACCGCGTTGACTGCACTCCAATCGAACTCGACGCTTGATCCAATTCGGAAGACGCCCGCACCGAGGACGATGACTTTCTTCCTGAGCTGAAATTCGATCTCGTCATCTTCCCCACCATAGGTCAAGTACAGATAGTTGGTTCTGGCTGGCCACTCTGCCGCAAGGGTGTCGATCTGCTTCACAACAGGGTTGATCCGGTTTCTTGCCCTGTAATCCCTAATTGATTGTTCGTCGGCTTGGCAGCATGCCGCGATCTGCGCGTCAGAAAATCCAAGCTCTTTGGCATACCTGACGAGTTGCGCTGCAGAATCATCTAGGCCGGATTGTCGGAGTACTTCCTCAGCATTGACTATATTCGAAATCTTGCTGAGGAACCAAGGGTCGATTCCGGTCAGCTCATGAATCTTATCAACCGAAAGATGGTTCTTGAGTGCTCTGATTATAGCCCACAATCTCTCCTCCGTGGGATGGCGTAGGGTTTCTAGCGTTTGCTCGGCCGACTCGTCTGTTTCGTGGTTGCAGACCAGTCCCAGCTTGCGGGTGTCCAGCATTCTGACTGCCTTTTGGAGAGCCTCTTCGAAGGTACGCCCTATGGCCATGACTTCGCCGACTGACTTCATCTGTGGGCCTATGTGGCGGTCGATCCTTCGAAACTTCCTCAGATCCCATCTGGGTATTTTGACGACGACATAATCCAACGCAGGTTCGAAGCACGCGGTCGTAACGTTCGTGATCTTGTTCCAGAGTTCTGTCAATGTGTAGCCGATCGCGAGTTTGGTGGCAATGTATGCGAGTGGGTAACCTGTCGCTTTGCTGGCGAGGGCTGAGCTCCGGGACATACGGGCGTTGACTTCGATGGCACGTATATTTCCGCTCTGAGGGTCTAGCGCCCATTGAATATTGCATTCGCCCACAATGCCGAGACTTCTTATGACGTTGATCGAAGCTGCTCTGAGTTTGTGGTATTCCCGGTTCGTTAGTGTCTGGGAAGGTGCGATTACGATTGAATCTCCAGTGTGAATCCCCATCGGGTCGAAGTTTTCCATGTTACAGACTGCAATGCAGTTGTCGGCCTCGTCCCGCATGACCTCATATTCAATTTCTTTCCAATGGTGCAGGTACTCCTCAACGAGCACTTGATGGATGGCGCTCTGAGCCAGTGCGGGCTCAGCGGCCTTCTTGATTTGTTGGTCGTCCCATACGACAGCCGAGCCTTTGCCGCCAAGGGCGTAGGCAACTCGGATGATCACTGGATACCCAATTTGCTTCGCGTGGGCTACGCATTCGTCAACGGATTTGGCCGATGCGCTGGCTGGGATTGGTGTTCCGCAACGCAGCATGACTTGCTTGAAGAGTTCTCGGTCCTCCGTTTCTTGTATTGCGCGTACGGGAGTACCCAAGACTCGAACGCCGTGCTTTTCGAGAATGCCGCGCTCAGCTAACTCGACGCCGCAGTTCAGTGCTGTCTGACCGCCGAAGCCGAGCAAGATGCTGTCGGGTTTTTCTCTACGGATAACTTTCTCAACGTAGTCAGCCGTGACTGGAAGCAGGTAGACCCTACCTGCTAGTTTCGGGTCTGTTTGGTAGGTTGCGATGTTCGGGTTGACGAGGATGGTTTCTATGCCTTCTTCGCGTAGTGCCTTCAAGCATTGGGAGCCGCTGTAGTCAAATTCCGCAGCTTCACCTATCTTGATGGCGCCGCTACCCAGAACGAGTGTCTTTCTGACCCATTCATGCCGAGGCGTAGTCTCTTACCTCTTTGAGGAAATGGTCGAAGATGAACTCTGTGTCAGTGGGACCCGGCGACGCCTCGGGATGCCATTGCACAGCCATGCAGGGCTTCTTTGGGTGCTTGATCCCCTCGATGGAGTGGTCGTTTGCGTTTACGAACCATACTTGGAGGCCTGCTTGTTCTAGTGATGTCTTCTCGACTGCGTAGCCATGGTTTTGTGTCGTGATGTAGCACCTTGCCGTTTCAACGTCAAGAACGGGCTGGTTCTGAGACCTGTGCCCGTACTTCATCTTGTAAGTGTCACCACCTTCGGCCAGTGCAATCAACTGGTTTCCTAAACAGATGCCAAGAATCGGTATACCATATTCAATCAGCTGGTGTATGGTCTGGGTCGTTTGCTGGCAGATCTTAGGGTCGCCCGGACCATTGCTCACGACGACACCTACGGGTTCCTCCTGGAGAATCGCATCCGTTGTCGTGTCAAATGGGACGCGGATTACAGCCATTCTTCGCCTGAGGAGATTTCTGATAATGCCGTACTTGACTCCACAGTCAATTAGGACAATACGATTCGCGTTTTCGGGATAGTAGATCTTCTTCTCCCGAGCGGAAACCTCGGCCACAAGGTTAGTTTGATTGGGGTTCGGTATGAAAGATGCCTCCTTTGCCTCTGAGTTCTCTCCGCTCTTGATGGAGCCGAGCATTACTCCTCTCTCTCGGAGTGTTCGCGCAAGTCTCCTGGTATCGACGCCGCAAAGGCCAGGGATACCTTCGTCTCGGAGCCACTCGTTGAGAGAACGAACACTTTCGTGATGGCTCGGAGTTTCACAGACTTCATGCACGACTAGTCCGCGCACTTGGATTTGGTCTGACTCGAAGAAGGCTGGCAGCCCATTTTCCTTAGCGTCTAAGCTTGGGACGCCATAATTGCCGATGAGCGGATAGGTTAGGCAGAGGATCTGCCCGCGGTACGACGGGTCTGTGAGGGCTTCCGGGTATCCGGTCATAGATGTTGAGAAGACTACTTCGCCCTGCGTGGGTAAGGGTGCGCCGAAGGAGAAGCCCTTGAAGACGGATCCGTCTTCAAGTGTGAGGAGCGAGTGTTCCCGGTTCTTGAAGAGGGGGTGTTCCGGATTTGCGAGTAGCGGAGTTTGAACCAGTTCCGTTTAGTCCTCCCATGCGCACTGGGAGGGGAGGAAGAACCCTTCACAGCCAAGGATGGATTTAGGTATATGATACTTGCGATTTGCATGATTCGCAAGACGAGAAGATGGTTCTCTTTCCCTCAGCCGAGTGCCTTGAGTGCTTTCAGCGCTTCTACAACATGATGTTCTGGACGGATCTGAGATGAGAAAATTCGCTGGATTATTCCCTGCTTGTCTAGGACGAAGGTGACACGGCCCGGAATGAGACTGAGAGTGGACTTAACGCCATAGGCTCTTCTGACCGAGCTATCTGCATCTGTTAGGAGTAGAAATGGTAATCGCTCTTCGTCTGCAAACGCCTCGTGCGATGATCTGCTGTCGGGGCTGATTCCAATGATATCAGCGTCCAGTTCCTGAAAGAGATGGTAGGAGTCTCTGAAGGAACAGGCTTCCTTGGTGCAGCCAACAGAGAAATCCTTCGGGTAGAAGTAGATGACTAGGTTCTTCTTGTCCAAGAAATCCTCGAGGGCGACGTAGTGGCCCTTCGATGACTGTAGACGGAATCTAGGTGCTGCGTCGCCAACCTTCACCATGATCTCGCCGACCGGTATAGGTACAAGAGGGACTCATGCCGAATCTCGTCTGCGCCCTATGAAGACAGCTATTGGTACACTTTTCTTATTCGGGCAATGAGCGAGGGGCCGATGGTTCCGAGTAGCACAGCCGTCGTAAGCTCATGGGCAATGCCGAATGGGTAGGGACTGATTCCGCCGGAAATGAAAGGGACGTACAAGCCCAGGACCGCTGTGAACCACGGATAGGAAAATAGGAGAGCGTCCACAACCGAGGTCCCGATGTCGAACAGCATTGTCAGAAGCAGACCGCCAAACGCCATTCTCCAGCGGCTCAGGTTGTTCACCCTGTGCCAGATGAAACCTGCAAGCAGACCCACAGTAGCCATTCCACCGGATGTTTCCAGCGTCCACACCCCGGCACCGAAGGGCCCCACCAAGTCGCTGAGCGTCATGCTCAGCCACCCCACCGCAAATCCTGGCAACGGTCCCGCAACCACGCCGCTGACTATGACGAGAAAAGCCGTAGGCTTGACGTTAGGCGGTCCACCCGCTAAACCCAGCCGGAATGCCACGTTTGCAGCCGCCAATGCGGCGATCAACGCGAGCATCCTCGCTTTGCTGGGCACGTTAGTGACCTGGCTGGTTCGTCCAGCCCGCCTGAGATAAAAGCCTGCCTCAAATCGTCTGGCATCAAAATGCTGTGCTTGTTCATTCTTTCCTGAAATTCAAACAATAGTGATGAACTGTGTTGCTTACCCAGGCGTGTCTGTACCCGTAGGGGGCGAGCTTGATATCGTCTTGCCCCCAGATTTTCTCATCCTTTAAGGCCAAGAATTTCGAAACCCGGGATGCAATATCCCAAGCTAGTGGGTAGACTTTTCCGCGCTTCTTCACGTTCTTTACAACGATAGTCATGTAAGCGCCGCGCTTCAGCAGATTTGCGATCCTTCCGTAAATGATTTCCAGCTCGTCCAAGAACTTGTTGTAGTCATGCAGGTTGCCTAGGTCCCTAGGATCCTCTGAGTAGTAGACATCTAGGTTCTTTTCGTGGCGTTTCCGCTGGGTCTCGAAACCTTTCTCCTGTAACATATCCCAGTATGGGGGCGAGGTTATGCAATAGTCGAAGCTTGGCAGACTCATCCGGTCGATTTCTCTCGCATCACCCTCAATGACCTTGACCCTGACTTTTCGCGAGGATTGCGGTTTAGCTTGATTTGCTAGTCGCTGAACACGCTGGGCCGCAATGGCCGCATATTTCTCTAGGAGCTCCACACCAACCGCATTCCTACCTGACATAGCCGCCGCGACTAGGGCGCTGCCTGTCCCTGCCATTGGGTCTAGAACCCACATACCCTGTTTAGTAAAGAAGCGCACAAATTCAGAAACCAACTCCTCAGGAAACTTCGCTGGATGAAACACCACGCCCTTCTCGCGCGGCGCCGGCCGGAGTATGAACCAGCTCTTCTGAAACTTCAGCCACTCGCGGGCCGTGAGGTCGTTCAGCCGGTTGTCCTTATGATAGACGTTCCCGTTGTCAAAAACTATCTTCGACGAATCTTCTGCGGTTATTCGGCGAGCTTGCTCTACGAACGGGATGAATGTATCGCAGACCAGTTTGTGTTTTTGGGCCGGTTCTGGCAATTTTCGCAGCCTTGGAACCCCTTTGTTTTCCGAGCATGCTGCTAGGAAGTCAGCGGATGGTTATAGCTTTCGTAGAAATCTCTGACCGAGCTATTTCATTGCTTCGTGACTTGCTAAGAGGACCAGATGATTAGAAAGGAATACTCGCGGAAAAAATTGCTAAATCCTCATGGGAAACATATGTCTGGCAAGATGGGTGTGAGTGAACTGGCCGATAGCGCAGATATCGTCATAGTGGGAGGTGGCTGCGTTGGCTGCAGCGTCGCTTTCAATGCCGCAAAGCTACAGCAAGGCCTGAGGATCATACTGGTTGAGCGCCAGCACGTAGGCTGGGGTACTACAGGCAAGTCGACTGCGATAGTTCGCCAGCACTACAGCAACCCGGTCACGGCAGAAATGGCCCTAGAGAGCCTCAAGGTCTTTGAGAACTTCCCACAGCAAGTGGGAGGTGATGCTGGCTTCAAGAGAACAGGCTTCGTCTTGGCAGTCGGACCTGGCGACTTGGACAGCTTGAAGAAAAATGTAGACATGCAACGCAAAATTGGTATCGAAACGTCGATCGTCGAGCCCGGCGAACTCGAGAAACTTCAACCCGGCGCTAACGTGAAAGATATCGCAGCTGCCGCATTCGAACCTCGCTCCGGATACGCCGACCCTGCTGCAACCACCAAGTCATTTGCCGAGGCAGCAGAGAAACTTGGAGTTGAAATCGTTGAACGCACACGAGTATTGAAAATTCTTTCAAGTGGCGGCAAAGTCAAAGGTGTCAGAACGGAAAGTGGTGAGATAATTGGCGAGCGCGTTGTGAACGCCACAAATGTCTGGGCCAGTCAAGTAATGCCTGAAGGTCACTCAAAGCTACCGATTCGAGTGTTGAGAGAACAGAATTGCATGTTCGTCAGGCCGCGCGAGTTTACGACGACGTTGACTGTCTGGGGCGATTTTCTGAACGGCATATACTTCCGCCCCGAGGGCAATGATAGACTCGTGGTGGGTTCACTGGAATCGAACCTTCCCGAACTTGATGATCCGGATTATTGTGAGGGCGTTGACTACGAAACCGTCATGTCGTACTCGCAGAAGCTCTTCAACCGTTTTCCCGCTATGGCGCAGGGCCGTTGGGAAAGGGGCTGGTCTGGACCCTACGATGTCACACCTGACTGGCATCCAATCCTGGATGAATCCCCCGAGATAAAGGGCCTGTACATTGCTGCAGGTTTCAGCGGCCATGGATTCAAACTCTCACCCGTCGTAGGGCAACTCATGGCACAATTGATCGTGAATGGGAAGAAGCATCCGGATCTCACCATCTTTTCAGCAAACAGATTCCGCGAAGGAAAACTGGTAACAAGCCAATACGAATCAAACATATTGGCATAGAACCAGGGAAGAACCGCTAGATTTGATGTCTGATTTTAGACGCCGGATCGTCGAGATGAACTTGGACGCAGAGTTTCTGGATTTCAGTGCCTCCGTCCACACGGTTGAAGACGCAGCCCAAGCCGCAGGTGTGTCAGTTTCAGCGATGACGAAGAACCTGCTTCTGGTAGATGAGTTGAACAGACCTGTAATCGCTGTTCTCTCGGGCACTGACAGACTCGATGTCCAGAAACTGGCGACTCTCCTCGGCCGCCGGCTGAGAATGGCGAAAGCGTCCGAGGTTCAGGAGCTTATCGGGTTTGAAGCAGGCGCTGTCCCACTTGTCGTGGTGGAAGGGACGCTAGTGCTCGATGTAGACGTCGCCGAGAAACCTTTCATTTACAGCAGTGGCGGAACAACTCGCTCCTTAGTAAAGATTCCAACTAGAAAGTTGATTGAGGCAATGAAACCGTTAGTAGGGGATATTGCTTTTCGCTAGTCTGAGCGCCTGCCAAGATGGTCAAGCAATTGGTTTTCTGAAGATGACCGTCTTTATCTCGGTCATAGTTTCCTCGATCGCAAACCTAACCCCCTCTCGGCCGAGTCCGCTGTGCTTCATCCCTCCGAAGGGCATGAAGTCGACTCTGAAATCGCTCGTGTCATTGATTAGCACTGACCCGAAATTCAGCTTCGAGATCGCCCGCAAGGCGTTGTCTGTGGATTTGGTAAAGATTCCAGCATGCAAGCCGTAGCTCGTGCTGTTGCTTTCCTGAATCGCATCTGGCATTTTCTGGAATTTGGATACGATCATGACTGGGCCGAACACTTCTTCTGTGGCGACCTTGGCGTCCTTTGGGACATCGGTAAGGATCGTGGGCAGATAGATGGTTCCGTGGCGTTCCCCACCGACCATCACATTAGCTCCGCTCTTGAGAGCCTCATCCACCCACTCTTCCACCCTTGCGGCTTCGGATTCGGCTATCATAGGGCCGACGTCAGTGGACTCATCCAAAGGGTTGCCCACCTTCAGTTTTTTCGTCCCTTCAACAAGCCTAGCGACAAGCTCCTCATACCGAGATTCATGAATGAGAATGCGTTGCGCGTGTATGCAGTTCTGCCCTTGGCAGTTGTAACCTGCATCTAGGACGCAGGCGGCTGTGAGGTCCAGCGACGCGTCTTCCATGACTATGACGGGGCAGTTGCTTCCCAGCTCCAAGGCAATTTTCTTCAGGCCGGCAAGCCTGGCAATTTTCTGTCCGGCATCTACCCCTCCAGTGAAGGTTACGACCCTAACGTTGGGGTTTGACACGAGTTCTGGGCCAAGCTTCTCACCTTCACCCGTTACTACGTGGATATAGTCTTCAGGAAGCCCGGCTTCTTGGAGTGTCCCAACAAGTCTGATTGCGGAGAGCGGAGTCAAGCTGGAGGGTTTCAGGACTACTGTGTTGCCGGCTGCTACGGCGGGCCCTAGTTTATGTGCGACTAGATTTAGCGGGTCGTTGAAGGGTGTGATCGCAAGGACCAAACCAGCGGGAACCCTAAACCAATATCCGGTTCTATCTTCTCCTCTGGGTTCCGCGTCGAAGGGAATTGTTTCGCCATGAAGTCGCTTGGCTTCTTCAGCAGAGAGCTGCATAGTTAGTGAAGCCCGTGTGGCTTCTTTTCTTGAATATTTGATCGGTTTGCCAGCTTCCCGCGCGATCAGCTTCGCAAAATCATTTTGGCGCCTTCGGATGAGTGAAGCCGCTTCCGTCAGAATCTCTGCCCTCCTGTGCAAGGGCAGAGTTTCTAGGTATCTGGCGAAGGCCTTGAAGGCCATCTCGATGATGCTAGGCACCTGTTCAGGTGAAACAGACGGGACTCTTCCGATCACTTCGCCTGAATACTTGTCCTTTACATCTATCATCTCTTTCACTTTGTTCCTGACCTAAGCCTGTGAACCGCCAAGATGTCGCTTACCAAACCATAACCAGCCGAATCTCCGCCAGCTCCAGGCCCAACGATGGTCACATCTGGTTGTACGTCGGTCGAGATCTGAAGGGCATTCGTCACGCCTGCCACATGCGCGAGGAAGGCGCTGTCTGGGAGCAAGGTCGGTTTGACTTCGGCTTCGACCTGACCGTCTTCGTGACGAGAAGCCGACGCAATTAGCTTAATCCGCTTTGATTCCTCGGCGGCCCGTCGTATGTCGTCTCCAGTTATGTGGGTAATCCCATCCCTCGGCACATCCTTGTAGTTCAATTCAGCATTCATCAGAACATTCGCGAGGATTGTGACCTTGGCAGCTGGGTCATGGGCTTCCACATCGCCCGAAGGATCGGTTTCAGCGTAACCCAGCTCCTGGGCTTGCTTGAGGGCGTCGTTGTAGCTCTTCCCACTAGCCATCTCTGTTAGCATGTAGTTTGTTGTTCCGTTGAGAATACCTCTCAATCCATCTATCCTAGCACCTGCTAAGCAGAATTCGTGCAGATTGAAGATTGGCGTGCCGCTCATGACAGCGGATTCGAACCTTAGGGACCTGCCTCTTGATTCAGCCAATTTCCTGAGCTTCCTGAAGGCCAGAGCAATTGGGCCTTTGTTCGAAGTCACCACGTCCATGCCATTCTCAAGAGCAGTCACGATGTGGGTGAGCCCGGGTTCGCCGTCTTTCAGGTTCGTCCAAGTCGCCTCGATGAGAATGTCCGCGCCGGAAGTCTTTATCGTATCAATCGAGGAGAACTCAATCTTGCCCAATGGCACCTGCTCACCTGACCTCTTCCCCTTATCCACCGCCTCCAGCGCCTTGGACAAGTCGATGCCCTCGTCTATGTTCTGTGTGGAACCTTTGACTATGTCTGTGACAGCGACGACTTTGTACGTGAAACCGAATTCGCGTTGTAGGCGTGGCGCAAGCCTGACCAGGTGCCTCGCGCAACCTTGTGCTACTGTGCCGAAACCCACGAAGACAAGCTTGACTTCCTTCATTCTCTGCAACTCAGTTCGAGCGCTGAAAGACTATGAGTGCTTGAGACTCCAGCTTTGACCGCCTGCCGCTCGCGCTCAAGAGCCCACACTCAAGAGACCCTACTGGCCAACGTTTACCTTAGCGCCTGGCGCATCAAAACTTCTCCCGGTGTCCGCCTCGGAGTGGGTTTGACATCCGGTCCATATCCCATGCGGAGAATAAGCTGCGGAAATCCTGGCCTACCCAACATGTCGTGCACCCTAAGCCTCAACTCTGCCACTTCAATCGGCTGATTCAAGAAAGAAGACCAAACGTTTTCAGCGCGTGCTCGCAGCAGGAGCCTTGCTAGGGCCTGACCGGCCGATAACCAGTCCTTGGATGTATCGCCATTCGTTCCGAGTACTGCTAGAACCGGCGACCCGCTCGCGAGTTGGCGGTCCTTTGCGGCTCGTCCTTTGCCGATATCGAACGTTCGAACCACTAGAGGTGCAAATGCGGAGCTCAGGCCGCTGAGCCCGAAAGCATAGACATAGGCATAAGCTGGCATGCCATCATGGCTGGCCGTGCGGTTCGGGTGAATCCAGGAGGCTAGCTCGCGCCGAAAACGGTTATCGGCCATTTGGATTCGGTCGGCATCAGCGACCAAGTCCGCAATCTTGTTTCGATCATCTTCTTCTTTGATGACGTGAAGCCATGCCCCTTCTTTGCTTACAGCTGTTTGCAGTTCTGAGAGCAGTGTCTCCTGAACATGCCTAGCCTCGAAGGGCATCCGATTCGTACGCCGTTTGACTATGCTCTGGAATAGTAGGTGCTCCTCGGGGCTTGCTTCCATTTGGCGGCCGAAACTGACGCGGGCCAGAAGGTCTGGTTTTTTTGGCTCAGGAAGAATTTCGACGACGCCCTCAAAGCCGATGTGGCGAAGCGCGATGCGAAGATGGAGAAGAGCCGCACCGCAACTCATGATCAACTCTCGGTCTTCAGGGTCGACAACTGGCAAGGCACGAGTTCGGTCAGCGTAGAGTTCGACTGCATCATCAAGAATTCTGAAAAGCCATGGCTGCGAGTTGTGGCTCGAGGGCGCAAGCACCGCATAATTCAGCAGAAAACGCAATTTCTCATAGGACGTACGTGCCCTCGGAAAACCACCCTCCGAGATGTTCCATGGATCCCATAATTCAGCCATGGTCCCTTGAGCTCCGCAATTTCAATCGAAGCTTCCAAGGCTGAGCTATTAAGAAAGTTGCTCGGTTACCGGGTTGGAATACCAAATAATCTTTGAAACATCGACCTCTGCTTGTCACTTTTGCCTACTTGAACGACTTTCACCCCAAAGAAAAGCTGAGTAGACGGCCGCTGAAAAATCAGAAGCTGGTGTCAGTTCTGATACCATAGCGTAGTGTTAAATGAACGGCCGTAGCGACGAGAACACGCCCGATTCGCGCGCGGCGGTGCACTTCGATGAGACTGATACCTCGGTTCTACTACGTATACCGGCGGCTGTGGAAGCGGCTGGCAATTTTCTCCGCCGTTGCTGGACCGGGAATTATTGTTATGGTGGCTGACAATGATGCTGGCGGCATTACCACTTACGCCGTCACGGGTGCCCGTTATGGATTCAACCTTGTCTGGCTCATACTGCTCTTCTCCATGCTTGCCTACTTCGTTCAGGAGATGACAGTCCGACTTGGAGCAGTAACGAAAAGAGGGCACGCGGAAGCAATCTTTGATGGCTTCGGCCCGTTCTGGGGTTGGTTTTCGCTCATAGACCTTACAGTCTTGAACTTCCTCACCCTAGTGACCGAATTCATAGGCATGGTAGCAGCCGCAAGCATCTTCCATATCCCCCCTCTGTGGACTGTTGTTGCTGTCGTCGTGTTCCTGACTTTACTCGTCGGGACGGGAACCTACTGGACCTTTGAGAGGATAACCCTCCTCTTCTGTCTCCTAAATCTCGTGTATGTACCCGCAGCTATTTTTGCAAGCCCCAGTTGGCACGAGGTGGCTCGCGGTATTGTTTCACCCAGCTTTCCGCGTGGCCTCACGAGCAACCTCCTAACCCTAATCATGGCAAATATTGGAACCACAATCGCCCCATGGATGCTCTTCTTCCAGCAGAGCGCGGTAGTTGACAAGGAACTGGATGAGAAAGACATACCATATTCCAAGCTTGACACAGCGCTTGGCTCGGTGCTGACTGCCTCGGGGGCAGCTTTCATAATGATCGCGACCGGCTCGACACTTCACAAAATTGGTCTGAATATAACTGACGCGGCGGAAGCAGCGCTGGCGTTGGTACCGTTCGCCGGTCGATACGCTGGAGCACTCTTTGCAGTGGGCCTGTTCGATGCAGGCCTGCTGGGAGCTATCTGCATCTCTCTTGCGTCTTCGTGGGCTTTCGGAGAAATCTTCGGCTGGGCGCACACCCTGAATGTCAACGTGAAGAGTGCCCCATGGTTCTACCTATTCTATTTCCTCAACATTGCCTTTGCTGGGGCGGTGGTTCTGATTCCAGGCGCGCCCTTTGTGTTGATCACGCTCTTCGTGCAGGTAGTTGCTGTGACTCTACTGCCTGCCGCACTTGTGTTCCTGATCCTTCTACTGAACGACAAACCGCTCATGGGCTCGTACGCAAACACGAAGCTCCACAATATCATTGACTGGACAATCGTGGGGGCGATAATAGCGCTCTCCACTGTTTACGGAATCTCAGCGATCTTCCCGAACTTATTAGGAGGATGAAACGTGAGGCAAGTAGCCTTCTGCCATGGCATGAACAGGACTGATTGATATGACGGTCACATCGAATCACATCAAAGAATATCTACAGAAGGTGCAACTGGGCGAAAACACGCACCTGCGTTACCTCTACCTGAGCGAAATAGTGAAGAAGAAAGTGCAAACGAAAGACGGCGTGACGCTGGGCAAACTGAGAGACCTAATCATAAGAGACGTGGGGCACTACCCTGAAGTGATAAGCCTCATCGTTGACCGACCACTCGGCAGGCCTTCTTGGAACGTGCCATGGACTCACATCATTAGTGTTTCATCGGAAGGAACAGTCATAGATCCGCCGCCGAATGACGGGTATCCCGTCTTCAAACACAGCGAAGACTACCTTTTGCTCAGGGACAAAGTGTTGGACAAGCGGATTCTCGATACAGAGGGCTTCGATGTGGAAGTCGTCTATGACATTCAGCTTCTCCTTGTGGAAAACAAGATGTTCGTCGTAGGCGCCGATGTCGGCCACCATGCATTTCTGAGAAGACTCAAGCTCGGAAAGGTTGCAGACGTAGTAATGGAAAGGGACCTTTCCAAGGATATCATCCCGTGGGCGTACGTTCAGCCGTTGCCCGCAGACCTCACGAGCACAAAGGGCGACGTGAAACTCACCGTGACAAAAGAAGGACTGAAAGACATACATCCGGCAGATTTGGCTGACATACTCGAGGAGCTGAGCCACGAAGAGCGAATTAGGCTGTTCAATGCACTAGACGAACAGGTTGCCGCTGATGCTCTTGAGGTAACAGAACCAAGAGTTCAGAGACAGATCCTAGCTTCGACGAGCGTAGATCGCGCGGCGGAAATTCTCGGTCATCTGTCCAGTGTGCAGGTTGCGGACATACTCTCGGTTCTTCCGAGAGATGACTCTGAGGAGCTACTGAGTTTGCTAAAGACCGATGTCGCGGCCAAGGTTAAGGTTCTCTTAACACAGCATGATGTCCCAGCTTCTGCGCTTGCAGTACCTAGCTTCCTAGCATTTCCAGGTGACTTAGGTGTCGAGGAGGCCTTCAAGCGATTCCGGGATGAGGCACGGCATAGCGATGTTACCATGTACATATACGTCGTAGACGAGAAGCAACGGTTGAAAGGCGTCGTGGACATCAAGGAACTCCTACAGGCAGATCCGGCCAGCAAATTGCAAAACATCATGACGAAGAAGGTCGTCACCGTTCGGCCCACAGCCATGCGCGGAGAAGTTGAAGCGCTCTTCCTGAAGTACCGGTTTAGAGCCATACCAGTCGCAGATCGTTCCAAAAAGGTCGTGGGCGTCATAAAAGAGAAGGACGTTTTTCTGCAGGAGGAATAACAACAGTACGGGATGGTCGATGAAATGCCCCGAGTCCAGACGACACGAACAGTGAGAGCCGCGTTACTCTTCCTCAGAATCTACCTTATCTTACTAGTGGCCCTAATAGTCTACAAGTTTCTGACGCAGATACGGCTTTCATAATCCGGCTTGAGCTATCTACCTTCAGGCCTGACCTATTCAGCGTTGAAATGCTTCACTGTCTCGGCAAGTGCGTTCAGGAACATTTCGACCTCGCTGACCGTGTTACAGTGCACCAGGCTCGCCCTGACCGCCAGCGATTGCGAGTATGTCTTGAGTGCTCTTGAATAGAAGTCGTCTCCAATGACAACTACCCCATGCATTTCCCACAAATGTTCCGCAACTCTCTTGGCCGGAACGCCGCGAACGTTGAACGAGAAAGTTGGAGTCCTTTGATGCACTCTGGCCGTATCCTTTAAGCCGTAGAGATCTATGCCGCTCATTGTACGCATGCCAGCAGTATTCTCGGTTCCATCCAGCATTGCTTTCCCCAATCTTCCTTCGTATCCCTCTATCCAAGACAATGCTGCCTTGAGTAGGCGTTCTCTTCCGCTGTACTCTGAAACCTTGTTGGAAACTTCGCCTTCGACTTCGCCACCAAGCCAGCTTAGATAATCCATCACTGCGGTGATGGAGGCGAAAAGGGCCTGATCTCGTGTTCCCCACTCCCATCTCTTCGGAAGATAATTCGGACATAGCTCTACCTTGTAGGGCTCCAGGTCTTCCAATAGGTCCCTTCGACCATACATGAAGCTACCGCGACGGCTGAACAGTTTGTATGCCGAGAAGACAACGAAATCGCAGCCTAGCTTGTCAATGTCGATGGCGACATGTGGAGCCATATGAACTGCGTCGAGCACAGCGTATGCACCCACTTCCTTAGCAAGCGCAAACACCTTCGCGACAGGCGTCTTGGAACCTAGAGCATTCGACACTCCCGTTACAGCGACGACACGTGTGTTCTTGTCAATCAGACTTGCCAGGTGTGCTACGTCTAGCTCCCCATCTTCAGGGTTGAACTTCGCGAACCGGACTTCTTTGATGAAGCCCCTTCGTTCGAGCTCTAACCATGGGCTGATATTCGAGTAGTGATCGTATTCCGTGGTCACCACATTTTCGTCGGGCGATATCTCTTTCGACAAGGCATAACTGAGATGGAAGAGAAGGCTCGTAGCGGATTCACCAGAAAGGACACAATTCTCATCACGGGCATTCAGGAAGTCCCTCACAGCTTTCCTGCCTTCCAGTATGGTGTTCTCATTCATCTTCGACTCCCACGAAGCCTCTTCGATGTTGGGAAAGTAATCACGGCGCGCCTTACACTCCGCATCCACGGCCCGTTGCAGAACTAGGGAGCCAGCTGCGTTTTCAAAGAAGACTCTGCGCCTTTCGCTCGCGTCGGTCTCCACTCGAGGAAATTCTTTCCTGATCCGTTGCAGAAGCCCGTTCGTTGCAAACGAGCGGTTGGTCCGAGTAGCTTGGGGAGGTTGGGAACTCTCACTCGGTGACGTATGCCCACAACTCAGCTCCGTACTCCTGACTCGCGTAGTTTAGGCTTTTGAGCTAATCCTGAAGGAAGAAATACTCGGAGGCAACTGACTCACAAGAAACATCGCCAAAGAGATGATTGCAGATCAACTCAACTCTGCGCAACGGACCTGCATCATGACTAGGACAAGTCGGTTTGGCTGGCCCTTTAGGAATGCTAACAGCTGCTTTCGCTTTGGCTGCTTCTACTCGCAGTACGTGCCAGCGGCCACAGTTTCGGGCCTACCTTTACAAGTTCAGGGCAAGCCGCTTCAAATTTCTTGAAGTTGTTCACGAAGCGTATGGCCAGCTGTTGATACTTGTCCATGTAGGCATCCTCACTGGGCCAAGATTCAGCTGGGTTGAGTATGCTTGCGGGTACACCTTCGCAAGTCTTCGGCACTTGAAAGCCGAAGACTGGGTCCGTGGTAAAGTCAGCGCTCAGCAGCTTGCCGTTTAGCGCTTCGTTGAGCATCGCGCGTGTATAGGCGATGCTGATCCGTTTCCCTATGCCGTATGGTCCACCGACCCAGCCGGTGTTAACCAACCAGCATTGAACACCGTAGCGTATCAGTTTCTGTTTCAGCAGGTTGACGTAGGTGCCTGGATGATGCACCATGAATGGCGCCCCGAGGCATGCGCTGAAAGTTGTCTCAGGCTCGCGCCCGAGCTGGATTTCTGTACCAGCGATCTTCGATGTGTAGCCGGATACGAATTGGTAGAGTGCCTGTTCCAGCGTCAATTTGGCAATGGGTGGCATCACGCCGAATGCATCACATGTTAGGATTACCATCGTTCTCGGATGGCCTCCGAGTTTCTCTGGAACTGAGTTCTCTATGAATTCCAGCGGGTAGGATGCGCGGGTATTCTCCGTGACTGACTCATCGTCCAAGTCTATCAAGCGGCTTGCCGGGTCAAGCGTAACATTCTCGAGAATCGTTCCGAATCGGCGGGTGCAGGAGAAGATTTGTGGCTCAGCTGAGGATGATAGATGGATGACCTTGGCATAGCACCCCCCTTCAAAGTTGAATACGCCATTATCGTTCCAGCCATGCTCGTCGTCACCTATCAGTCGTCGTTTTGGATCTGCAGATAGACTAGTCTTGCCCGTCCCGGACAGACCGAAGAAGAGCGCAGTGTCTCCTTCTGTCCCGATGTTTGCCGAGCAGTGCATCGGCATGACTCCGCGCAGGGGCAGCTGATAGTTCAGGATAGTGAAAATGGACTTCTTGATTTCCCCGGCATAACCCGTGTTGCCAATTATGCACAGACACTGCGCGAAGTTTAGGGCGATGAAAGTGTCCGTCCGAGTCGCGTCAATCTGTGGGAGACCTTTGAACGAAGGGGCGCACATTACCGTGAAATCGGGAACGTGGCGCCTGTACTCCTCGCGAGTATTCGGCAGTATGAACATGTTCCGCGCGAAGAGGCTGTGCCATGCATATTCAGCGATTATACGGATTGGCATCCGATGTTGAGTGTCGATGCCAACATAACAATCCTGAACAAATACGTCCCTTCCCTGCAAGAAGCCCTGCAGACGGTTGAAGAGTTCGTGGAACTTGTCGGGGCTGAGCGGCCGGTTGTACTCTCCCCACCAAATGTTCTTCTCGGTCGTGCTCTCTTTGACTATGAATTTGTCGTCTGGGGACCGAGCCGTATGCCTCCCGGTGTTAACGACCAGAGCTCCGCCCCGTGACATCTCTCCCTCCCCGCGAAAGACGATTTCCTCGTAGAGGGCTTCTGTTGGTAGGTTCCAGTACGCTCGGTGTATGTTGCTCAGGCCATGGTTTTCAATTCCGTAATCGCTCTTGAACTCGTGAGCTACCCCTTGAGCCGGGGTCCGGACATCCAATATGCTGCTCATAGCCAATCCCTCACCATCCGCTTGTCTCCAATGTAGATCTCGTTCGGTGAGTCAGGATCGATTGCCCACCTGATTCTTGCTATCCCTTCAGTGATGTCCTTCACAGACCCGGCGTAGCTCAGCCGCAGCCTTCCTTCCATACCAAACTCCCTACCCGGCACTGTGACGACCAGCGCCTTCCTCAGCAGAAATTCCGATAGCTCGACTGAGTCGTTTGAGTAGGCGCTGAAGTCTGGGAAGCAGTAAAACGTCCCCTGAGGTTCGCTCACCCGAATGCCGCTGAAGGAGTGCAGCTCTTGCATCATGACATTCCGATTGTTCTCAATTGTTAAGCGAAGGTTCTCCACAACACTCTGAAGACCCATTAAAGCGCCTTCAGCTGCCGCCTGCAGGATCTCGGATGCGCAGGAGGTTGTCTGTGCCTGGATGTTCATCATTATCTCGACGAGCTTTCTGGGGGCGATGGCCCAGCCAATGCGGAACCCAGTCATTCCGTACAATTTCGAGATCCCATTGATGACGATAAGCTTGGAATCCTCGATGTCACGACTCGTGTACTCGTAACACGAGGCTGGCTTCCTGTTGTCGAAGACGAGTTTGTGGTAGATGTCATCCATGATTAGGTAGATGTTTTTCTTCTCACAGAATTCGACGATTTCCGCGATGAACTTGTCTGAAAACACCAAACCGGACGGGTTGTTCGGGCTATTGACAATGATTGCCTTTGTAGACGAACTGACTGCCTTGGTTATGTCGACCAGGCGCGGATGAAGACCGCCATCCTCGGGGGTTACAATTACTGGAACCCCATATACCATTTTGACGATTTCCGGGTAACTCACCCAATACGGGGCCAGTATGATGACTTCGTCTTTCGGGTTGAGCAATGTGTAGAGTACGTTGAAGACTGACTGTTTGGCGCCTGACGAAACGATCACGTTCTCAGGCTCAACAACTTTGTCGTAGTTCTCTTCCGTGTAGCGGATTATGGCTTTCTTGAGGGCCGGCGTTCCATCGGTCGGTGAGTATTTGATGTCACCAGTATTCAATTTCGCGGCTGAACTCAGGATTGCGCTGACTGGGGCCCTGTTCTTGGGTTCGCCTATTCCAAGATGGATGACTGGTTCGCCGCGCTCACGTAAAAGTCGTGCTTCTTCGTTCAGTCGTAGGGTGGGTGACTCAGTTATTGACTTGGCTAAACAGCTGAGACTCATTAGAGGCCATAACGATTACCTGGATGAGGATTTGAGTCTTATGCATCTCATCGACGCATCGTTTCCGAGCATGGTATAATTCTCATCTGAAAGAAATCGTTTTAGAGAAATCGGAAATGCGACTCACACTCTTCGTCTTTATCAAGTGGAAGCACCGCGCAGTTAGCCATCTTTTCGTGCACCTCGATGACCGACGTGCATGAGGGGCGTTCCAAATTGAGCTTAACCAAAAAGGCTGGTCGCGGATTTTAGAGCTCGGATTTCTTGAGAAGGAGGGCTTGCTGGGGGCGCGAATACCAGCTTCCAGAAGCAAGCATTGGGGGGCTTCGAACGGCTGCACGCGGCGATGTTATCCTGCCGGCTAATGGCCGATTATGAAAACGCTCGCAAGGCTTGGATTGACATGAGGTTTGGGTCAAACCGAACGGAGAAGCGACCATTCTTGACTGAAGAGAAGACCCTTGACTCGGTCGGCCTAGGTTGATACCTTCGTTCCCGGATTTAGTATGCCACGCGGATCGAACAGGTTCTTTATGCTCTTCATGAGTTCGAGTTCTTTCTTGCTTACGAATGCTTGCAGCTTTTCCGTTCTGACTTTGCCTATGCCGTGCTCGCCTGTTATGACTCCTCCGGCTTTCGTGGCGATCTGATATATTTCGCTCCTAATGTCCTCAGCGTGTTCTAGGCAGTCGTTCATTATGTGAATGTGCAGGTTGCCGTCGCCTGCATGACCAAAGACTGGCAGAGCGACCGCGTATTTCTTGGCCAGGCGTTCTATGTCATCTATTACTTTCTCTAGTTCAGCGATGGGTACCGTTATGTCCAGAATGTCCAATGTTTCGGCTTTCAGGGCAGTGTAGACGTTGCTTCTTATTGTCAGGATGTTTTCCTGGTCCCTCGCTGACTCTGCTGCGAATGTCTCATAGGCGGTGTTCTGCCGGCAGATTTCTGATATTCTGAGGCTTTGCGAGAGAGCTTGGTCTCGTGTGGGTTCGGCTACTATTATGATTAATTGGTACTTCCCTGACTTGGCAGGCCAATTTGTGCCTAGATGTTTCGCCGTCCTCTCCATCAGGTCCCTCTCGACGTATTCTACGGCGAGAGGCAGGCCCGCGTCCCTGAGTATCTTTGGGACGCTTGAGATCGCGTCGCGTCGGTTGTCGTAGGGTACGATAAGGGTGAGTGAGGCTGCAAGCTTCGGATAGAGCTGCAGGGTAGCTTTCGTGATGATGGCTAGCGTTCCTTCGCTTCCTATTACGAGCTGCATCAGATCATAACCGACGTTGTTCTTGTGGACCTTTCCCCCAAGATTCAAGACCTGCCCCGTGGGCAGCACCGCCACGATCGCCCTGACGTGATTTCTCATCACGCCGTGCCTTACCGCCCTAGATCCTCCAGCGTTCGTTGCAACTAGCCCGCCGACCTGAGCGTTTTCGTCTCCTGGATGTGGTGGGAAGGATAAACCCGCTTCATCAGCAGCCCGCATCAGCCTGCCGAGATTGACCCCGGCCTCTGCGACTGCCATCAGATTCTCTTTGTCAATCTCGACCTTATCCAGCCGCTCTAGTGAGAGAATTATTCCATCACGGGTTGGGACGGCCCCGCCAACTAGGCCGGTTCCGCCGCCTCGTGGAAAAACCGGTATGCCAAGCTTGCTCGCAACTTCAAGCACCGCGGAGACTTGTCGAGTATCTGCTGGTCGTACCAAGACTAGATCGTTCGCGGGCCTCGGCCTAACAAACGCAGGGGTTTCGTCGGCCAGGTAGTTCTGCATCTGCTCTCTCTGTGTCACTACATGGTCCTTGTCTACGATTTTTTCCAGCTCTTGTACTATGAGACTGTCCATGCCTGTCCACTCCTTCGCTCGGTCAAGATGATAGATAACCTTGTGGAATCAAACTCAGTTCTTGCAGGTTTAGCTGGTGTTTTCCTTTCATTACCGTATTCTGATCGAGTTCAACGTCCTCGTCAAGCACTAAGAATGCAGTGAGCGCCAAGGACTGATTGTCTAGCTGATTTGCAGAGGTTTATCACACCGCGAATCAGAAAGTAATGCGCCGAAGCTGCTCCTTCAGAGCAGTTCCACTTACAATGACGACGCACTGGTTCGAAACTGACAAATAGAGCACGCGCAGATTTCGGAAGTTCGGGTCTCCTCAATAATGCTTCAAAAACCGAAGGCTCTCAAGAAAGGAGACATGATTCGGGCAATCGCACCCGCCAGCAGTGATTTGGACCATCCGACTTGGCTCAGGACGGGTATTGCGAAGCTTGGGTGAGCTGGGGTTTGATGTCACCCTGGGAGATTGCGTCAGGCGACTCAGGACTCGCGGTTACCTTTCTGGCTCAGACGAGGAGCGCGGGGATGAATTGAACGAGGCTTTCCGCGATGATGAAGTTGAAGCGGTATTTTGTGTAACCGGTGGATACGGAACACCTAGAATGCTTCCGTACGTCGACTACCAGTTGGTCAAGTCAAAACCGAAAGTGTTTCTCGGCTACAGTGACATTACGGCACTTCACATCGCCCTGAACGAAAAGTCAGGCATGGTAACCTTCCACGGACCAGTAATAACCGACATGGGCTCAGAATTCACCGAATACACCGAGAGATGCTTCCTCAGAGCCACCGCTACTGCCGAACCACTAGGCGAGATCACAAATCCAGTTGACGGACCTATCATCAAGACGATAACAGATGGGGAAGCCAGGGGAAAGCTGATCGGAGGCAACATATCACTTATGGCAGCAACCATGGGAACGCCGTACGAAATCGACACGAAGGGCAAGATTCTGTTCGTTGAAGAGGTGGATGACCCGCCCTATCTGATCGACCGTAACCTAACCAATCTGTGGTTGGCGGGGAAACTACATGACGCTGCGGGCATTATTGTTGGCGAGATCCTTAGAAGCAAACCGAGAGAAGATGAGGCTTCATTAAGTGTCTGGGAGATGCTCCGCGATCGCATTGGTTCCTTAGGGAAACCAGCGGTCTATGGTTTCTGTTGCGGCCACGGGACACACCGCTTGACCTTGCCTATCGGAGTCGAAGCAAGACTGGATGCAACTCATGGAAAGTTATGGATTGAAGAGAGTGCCACCGTACCCTAGCTTTTGATATCGAATGACGTAACATGTATTCTCAACCAGATAAGCAGAAGCAATAGCGCTAAGAGCCTAGCCTCATCGAAAAGATGCGCAACATACTGAAAGGTCAGCATTCACGGAAGAACTCGCTTGATGCTTCTGGTCGAGCCAGAAGTCCAACAGTAATGTTCGTAAACACGGAATGTCATTCGACCTCTCTGGAGAGAGCGAAACGGGGCGGGTCGTTAATGGACGAGAGATCTCTACTCATGATTCCAGGTCCTACCAATGTTGCGCCGAGCGTGCTCTCATCTCTTGCTAGACCTACTGTGTCTCATGTGAGTACCGAGTTTGCAGATATTCTACAGCAAACGCTTGCATACTTGGGGCAGATCTTCAAAACGAAAAGGAGCCTAATCCTTCCGCTAGCCGGCTCGGGAACACTTGCTTCAGAGGTAGCGCTCGCGAATATCCTTGAGCCTGATGATAAAGTACTCGCCATCTCCAATGGTTACTTCGGCGAAAGACTTGCGGATGTTGCGACCACCCTCGGAGCTAGGGTGGATAAGTTTGAGGTTCGTTGGGGTTCTGTCGCGGAGCCGAGTGAAGTCGACATGAAGCTTTCTTCTAGAGACTACAAAGCGTTGCTGGTTGTTCACGTCGATACTTCGACTGGGGCGGCGAACCCGATCGAGAGGCTGGCAAAAGTCGCAGGCGAACATGACGTTCTCTTCATCGTCGACGCAGTATGCTCACTTGGAGCCATGAACGTCGATCTTGACAGTTGGGGAATTGATGTGTGTTTTACTGGTTCCCAGAAGGCGCTTGGCGTTCCGCCTGGCTTGGCGATAGTCTCCTTCGGCCCCAAGGCTGTGAAAGAAAGGGAGGAACGCAAGATACCGATCGGAACTTACTACGGTGATTTGAAACGTTGGGCTCCTGTGATGGAGGACCCGACCAAGTACTTTGCGACTCATCCAGTGAACATGATCTACGCGCTTCATTACAGCTGCCAGATGATCCTTTCAGAAGGGCTTGAGGCAAGATTCGCTAGGCATGCCCGGATGGCAGCGGCATTTCGCGCGGCCATGAAAGCCATCGGCCTGCGACTACTATGCGAGGACGATACATCTGCGAGCACTCTCACAGCTGCATACTATCCTGAGGGCGTTATTGATGGCGAATTCCGCAAAACGATAGCAGAGAAAAATGGAATTGTTATAGCGGGTGGCCTGGGCCCGCTGAGCCAGAAAGCCTTCAGAGTCGGACATATGGGCAACGTCAATCGCAACGACATACTAGCCACCGTTGCCGCAGTCGAAGGCAGTCTCAACGAGCAAGGTTTTGAATTCACATTAGGTTCCGGGGTAGCAGGCGCAAACAGAACACTGACTGAGTAGATGTCTCTATTGTAGAGTCGCATCAAAGAGGAATAGCGGTAGACTCTTTCGTAGACTCAAATACCAGACACGTCAACGTTTTTTCGATACCTCTTACGAGCCTGAGCTTGTCGACGACAAGTTTTCCGATGGAGACAACGTCTTTCGCTTTTACTTTTATCAGAATGTCCCACTCGCCCGAGATTATGTGGACTTCTTGAACTTCAGGGAATTTCGCGATCTCCTTGGCCACGTTTCTTTGCGATAGAACCTTCTCTTCGCCCTTATGGGCGAAGGAGATCAGTATGAAGGCGGTCGTTCCCATATTCAGTTTGGAATCTTCCAGGACAGCGTGGTAACCTTTGATTACTCCAAGCCGCTCCATCCGCTTGATTTTGGCGAACACAGTTGTAACCCGAATGTCTGTCGCTGCCGAGATTTCCCTAGCCGTTAGCCGACAATTCTCCTGAATGAGTCTGAGAATCTCAACGTCTTCGGAATCGAGCATGCTTACCATTGTAATTATTATAATACTTCCCACCCTATAAGCATTGAATATGGAAAAATTCGAATAAGCATTGCAAATATCTTAAGTTGAACTACCTTCTACCACAAGCGAATTGCTATGGCAAGCAGGTCAACCACCTTTGATGCTTCAGGATTGCTGGAAGCGCTTGGAAGCGAAGAAAAGAGAGCCATCCTTGCGATCCAGACAGAAGTCCTGAGGACCATGACAGAGAGCCTGTTAGAGAGAGGCTTCACTTGGATCCTACCAGTCATGCTGGCCAAGGTCACAGACCCACTTTGGCCCGACCCTGGAGCCAGCATAGAGAAGCGCGTAGAGTTCGAAATCTACGGAAAACCCGTCAGAACCATGCAAAGCATGATAATTCACAAAATGACCTTGGCGTCCCTAGGACCGAAGAAGTTCTTCGCACTCTCACCCAACATCAGAATTGAGACAAGAGAACGAGCAAAAACAGGATCACACCTCTACGAATTCACCCAGCTAGAAATCGAAATCGCTCAAGGCGGGAGGGATGACGTGTTCAGAGTCTTCGAGGCCCTTATCAAGGAATCCATAAGGGCCGTCAAGGAAAGAATGCAGGACGAATTGAAGACTCTTGCAAGGGACCTAACAGTCCCAGAGACGCCCTTCAAGGTCTACGCGAGGCCAGAACTGGAGAAAAAGTATGGCAAGCAGTGGGCAGAAGTCATTTCCGAAAAGGCTACCGACCCGGTCTGGGTGACCGACATACCACGTGAATTCTACGATTTCGAGGACGAAAGGTCGGGCACATGGCATAACTTCGACCTATTCCTGCCCGAGGGATACGGAGAGACCATTTCAGGGGCTGAAAGGGAACACGAGCATTCGAAAATTCTGAGGAAACTCCGACGGGACGGGTTGAAGGAGGAAGACTACCAGTTCCTGCTGACGCTTGCCAAAAATGGAAAGCTGAAGCCGTCAGCTGGCGCTGGACTTGGAATTGAGAGATTCGTCCGCTACGTTTGTGGCGCGGAGCATGTTGCTCAGGTTCAACCATTCCCGAGAGTTCCTGGAATCGTTCCGGAACTTTAATCGCCGCGCGTGAGCTTTCCTCACCTGTCCTATCCCGGGATAAGCGCGATGCACGCCTCGGGCTAGCGTGCGTCTTGGCCAAAGTATTCTGCGATGATTCATGCAAGGTGGAGGAATTGCCTGACGCCGAAGATTCGCCCCAGAAACTCACCAAACAGAAACGCGGCCAAGGCGGTTCCTAAAGTCAGACTAACGCTGAGCGCGTACTCCTTTACGAATGACCTGTCGGTTAGGACCGCCCCGTACAGCGTGAAGGAAGCCGTGAGCGCAAGAGCGAAGAAGACTGAGGTCCCGAACGCTAGAAGCATGTCGTGAGTTAGAAAATATGGGAGCGCCAAGAAAGCGACTGCTCCGATGTACGCAATTCCTGTAGTCATGGCCGAGAACGTTGGTGACCGGCTGGCATCGTGCTTTGCTTGCAGGTAGGCAGCCGATGCCATGGATATGGCCGCTGCGAAGCCCACAACGAGCCCAGCAATGCCCGCGATCAGCGTGGAGCTCGTAACGCCGAGAAATCCTGCGTGCACTCCGGTTATTTCGACGATTGCATCAGCAAGCCCCAGCACGATGAAACTCATGTAACGCACAACGTTCTCGTTTATTTGCGAGATGAAGTACCGTTCATGCTCTTCCTCGTCGCGAACAATGGACTCAAGCGTGACTCTTTGGTCTCCCTGAAGTTTTCCCATGTAGGCTTTGTACCCAGCAATCGTCTTCCCTTCGTTTCTTTCGAGTAGCTTGAGCGTGAAGGTCAGCCCGAACAGGCGCCTCAGAATCATTATCGCCGTGAGCAGAATTCGGTTGAGCTCAGGGCGGTACTCTCCAGCGATGATAGTCCAGAACCGGTAATGTTCCAGTTCTTTCACAGAAAGCTGTTCGAGGATGCGCCGTCTGCCCATGTCCTTCTCAAGCTTAGCTAACTCCATGTACACCGAGTGGTCCATGTACTCGTCTAGGCAGTACGATTCAACAAGTGGGTCCGGCGGCGCGTTGCTCATACCGTAACTCCTGCTGGCCGCTAATGCATCAGCACGGTCTTAGAACAAGCTTTGGCTTGATATTTCCACGCAGAAATCAGAATGCATTCGTCCCGGCTAGTTTTGCCAATGGTCTTCGAAGAGTATCGCACTTCAGCTAGTTCGCACGGGTTCTCGCTAGGAGCGGTTCGCCATTCCTAATCTGTATTGCTTGCTTATTCCTTCGGAGTTGCGATTCAAATGGTCTGATTATGGTTCAGGTTTTCCGAATTGGCTTTCCCAAGATGTTATCAATGGCGTGTGCGAAGACGCTGGTCGCGTCTTTCACCGCACTGATGCTCGTATATTCCATGGTGCTGTGCCCTAGTTCCATTCTTCCAGGACCGAAAAGAATTGTGGGAATTTCTGCACGGTAAAAGTACGTGGCGTCACAGAAACTGTATACGTAGCTGTGTCGAGCGTGACCAAGAACAGTCCGCATCGCCTGCTCAAATGCTCTTGTGTGGGCATTCGGTGTCTGGATGAACCCGGGTTTCAGATCTATGAGCTCGAGATTGTTCCTCTGCCCCTGCCGATTCGATTCATTCAACAGTTTCTTGATCCAGCCCACTGTCATCCTACCTGACTTCATGGATTCTGCAATCGTTGCTTCCGGAATAAGGCCGATCAGACAGTTGACCCTGAATTCTTCCATGGTCATCCATGCTCCTGACGGAGGCGAGGTGTACTTGGTTGGCGAGAAATTGGCCGTCATCTCCATAACGAACCCGTCATACCTCTGCTTTCGGATGATTTGTCTGTCTGTGATTATGCGGTTGCAGAGGTTTGTGGCCTGAACGAATGCACTTGACCAGAAGGCTGGAAGAGTAGTCTGGCCGTGCCTACTCTCGCCTTGCGAATAGATGTTGAAATCAAGGTACCCAGCTTGAGCGATTCCGAGCGTATTGCTTGTTGGCTCAGCTACAATCGCGAAATCTGCCCGCCCTTCCTTCTTCAGGAACTCTTGCGTTCCTAGCCCCGAGGTTTCCTCGTCAACCACGAGCGACAATACGAGTTCGCCGTTCAGCTTCGAGTTGGATTCAACTATGGCCTCTGTTGCAGCGATGATTGCGGCCACGCCTCCTTTCATGTCAGAACTTCCTCTCCCGTAGAGTCGGTCACCCTTCACCCGAGGCTTGAACGCATGCCTCATCGAGTTGCCGGAGACCGTGTCGATGTGGCCGTTGAGAATCAGTTTGATTCCGTTGGCTCTGCCCGTCCGAGCAATAACGTTTGGACGAGTGCGGCTTCTTCCTTTTCGAAAATCATAGTATGGGTTGCTTGTGACTGGTTGCAGTTTTACATCTAGGCCGCGGTCTTTCAGTTGTTCCTTGAGGTATCGAGCAATTTCCCGTTCGTCTTTGTCTGAGACGTGGGGATTTGAACTAGCTATCGAGACGAGGTCTTTCAGAAGTTCGACGGCGCGCTGTCTTTTGCGTCTAAGAACGTTAGGCTTCGACTATGTCCACCTTCCACTTCAAAGATGTTACTGGACTCTTGCTATTTGAAAGCGAGCGCGGTCGACTCTTCAGTTTCGCGACATGAAGAAGCAGTTGTAAACTGCACCTCTGGACATGGAGAGAAAATATTTCACGGCAGGGAACCAGTCCCAAGTATACGGCACGAGAATCGGCACCATTGGCGTAGCAATTCGCTATGATCTCGAGTTTCCAGTCGTCCAGAATAATGGCTAGCTCATTTTTCCTTGTTTAAGATATTCGCTCATCGTGCCATGTTATGAAAAGCAAGTCCCTAAATAGAATATAGAAGTAGATTATATTAAGACAGACTGCGCAGCGCTCTTTGAGTGGGAACTCTGTTGCATGGATATATGGGCAAGATTCTTCGCGTCGACCTCTCAAGAGGTAAAATCGGCAGCGAACCGCTGCCGGAAGATGTTGCGAGGAAATATGTTGGAGGTAGAGGCCTATCAGCCAAGATTCTGTTCGATGAACTCAAGCCTGGAATCGACCCCCTTGGACCCGATAACAAAATGGTGATCTCTTCTGGGCTAATGTCAGGGATTCCGTTCTCAGGAAACAGTCGCTTCAGTGTTTGTGCTAAGTCGCCTCTAGGTTGGGGGTGGGGCGAATCCTACAGCGGCGGATATATGGCTCCAAAACTGAAGCAATCAGGTTTTGACGCAATCATAGTTGAGGGAGCTTCCAAGGACCCGGTATGGCTCTACGTGAACCAAGGAGAAGCTGAACTCCGGGACGCCTCAAAGTACTGGGGGAAGTCCACGGCTGAAACAGAGAATGGCATCAAGAAGGAACTGGGCGAAACTGACAAACGACAGTCAAGCGTCGCCAGCATCGGCCAGGCCGGAGAGAAGCTTGTTCGCTTCGCGGCAATCATCAACGACCTCCGCGAAGCAATCGGCAGGTCAGGCATGGGTGCCGTCATGGGCTCCAAGAAACTCAAAGCTTGGGCCTGCAAAGGAAACCAGAAGCCCACTATCTACGATGAGAAGAAGCTGAATGAATACGTGAGACAATGCGTGTCCGAAGTCAAGAAAGGCCCGTACATTCAGAGCCTTCACGATTATGGTACTGCCGGCGACACAGATGACCTAAACACCTCAGGGAGACTTCCGACAAAGAACTTCTTACGAGGAACATTTGAGGGAGCACAGAAGATCACCGGGGAGACGCAGGTGAGTAGCGGGTTCCTGGTAGGGAGAGACACCTGTTGGGCCTGTTCGACGAACTGCAAACGTGTTGTTGAGGCAAAGGAACCCTATGAAATCCCTCGGGATCTCGGTGGGCAGGAGTATGAAACGACTGCTGCGCTCGGGTCCTTGTGCTTGAATGATGATATGTACGCTATTGCCAAGGCTAACCAGACGTGCAATCTTTATGGGCTGGACACAATCTCGACCGGCAACGTTGTCGCTTTCGCAATGGAGGCATATGAAAGGGGCATCATCAACAAAGAACAGACAGGCGGTCTTGAGATCAAGTGGGGAAGCCCTGAGGCAGTGGTCAAACTTGTAGAAATGATTGGTAACCGTGAAGGCATCGGAGATGTATTAGCTGAAGGCGTTTGCCGTGCCGCGGAGAAATTGGGCCATGGAGCCCAGGAGTTTGCAATGCATGTGAAAGGCAGAGAGGTTCCGATGCACGAACATCGCGGCAAGCGCAATGTTGGGCTAATGTACGCTGTCGCAGACCGCGGAGCCTGCCACATGGAATGGGAACATGACGACTACTGGGAACCAGATATGTACCTCAGACCGGAACTTGGCCTCAAGGCTGAGTCTCTCCCAGAGCGTACCCTGCTGGACTACGGACCAAGCAAAGCGAAGATTGCCAAGATTCAGGCGGATCTCTGGTCTATGTGCAATAGCCTCGTCGTGTGCGTCTTCGACATATACCCAGGTGGAGGGATCGAACACACAACGCTGCTGGGGATACTGAACGCTGCAACAGGCTGGAACATGACCATGGAGGAGTATATGCAGGTAGGCGAGAGGGCAATCAACCTGACCAGATCCTTCAATGCTAGGGAAGGCCTAACGAGGAGGGATGACCAGCTGCCCAAGAGGTTAATGGAACCCCTTCCCGACGGACTCTTCGCTGGGAAAGCTTTCACTCAAGAGATACTGGACACATTGCTTGACAACTACTACGAATTCCGTGGATGGGACAAGAAAACCGGACT